>JAYTXV010000079.1:0-5278 GCA_043742805.1 Caulobacteraceae bacterium
CCGGCAAGCACAATCCGCGCTGGTATGCCCTCACCCCGGCCATCGGTTTGGCTATCGCCGTTCCGATCTACGTCCTGGCCTATAGGGCTCCCGAGTGGCGTATCGCCGCGATGATCCTGCTGATCCCGGGGTTGTTCCACTACACCTATCTGGGACCGACCTTCGCCGTTGTGCAGAACGTGGTGGAGACCCGTCGCCGCGCCACCGCCTCAGCGGTGATGCTGCTTTGCGCCAACCTCATCGCCCTGGGCGGCGGGCCGCTGTTCACCGGTTGGATCATCGACATGTTCGCCCAGTTCAACTTCACCCACCCGGGCGAGCATCACGTCCTGCCGGCCATTCGGGGCATGTTCGACCAAGCCCCGGCCGACGGGCATTTCGGGGTCCAATGCCCAGGCGGGGCCGCGCCCAAGGGCGCCCCGGCCCCGCTGGCGACGCTGTGCCATACCTCTCTGGTGACCGCGACCCGCCAGGGGATCCTGGTCACCGCGAGCTTCTACGTCTGGGGCGCCTTCCACTATCTGCTGGCGTGCTTCGGCCTGGCCAAGCGACTGGCGGCGGTGGCGGCGGAACGCAAGGCGGCGGAAGCCTGAACGCTTCTCCTACCGATCGCGGATTGATCGGTTTAGGCTCCGATTCAACAAGCGATGGCGACCATCCGTTTGCATCGGAGCCTTCGCGGTCTAAAGCCTCGCGCATGATCCCACGCTACAGCCGCCCCGAAGCCGCCGCCATCTGGTCCCCGCAGACCCGGTTTCGCATCATGTTCGAGATCGAAGCCCACGCCGCCGACGCCATGGCTGCGCTGGGCGTCATTCCCGCCGCGGCCGCCCGGGCGATCTGGGAGCGGGGCGGAAATGTCGTGTTCGATGTCGACCGGATCGACGAGATCGAACGCGAAACCAAGCACGACGTGATCGCCTTCCTGACCCACGTCACCGAGATCGTCGGACCCGAGGCCCGGTTCCTGCACCAGGGCATGACATCATCGGACGTCAACGACACGGCCCTGGCGGTGCAACTCAGCCGCGCCACCGACCTTCTGATGGAGGGTGTCGAGTTGGTGCTGGCGGCGCTGAAGCGTCGCGCCCTTGAGCATCGCCTGACCCCCTGCGTTGGCCGCAGCCACGGCATCCACGCCGAACCGACCACCTTCGGCCTCAAACTTGCCGGCCACTACGCCGAATTCGGCCGCGCCCGCGACCGATTGGCCATGGCCCGGTTCGAAATCGCCACCTGCGCCATCTCTGGTCCGGTCGGCACCTTCGCCAGTGTCGATCCTCGGGTCGAGGCCCATGTAGCGGAGAAACTCGGCCTGGTCCCCGAACCGGTCTCCACCCAGGTGATTCCGCGGGACCGGCACGCCGCCTATTTCGCGGCTCTGGCCGTGGTGGCCAGCTCCATCGAGCGCCTGGCCGTGGAGATCCGCCACTTGCAGCGCACCGAGGTGTTGGAAGCCGAGGAACCTTTCGACGTCGGCCAGAAGGGTTCCTCGGCCATGCCGCACAAGCGCAACCCGATTCTAACCGAGAACCTGACAGGCCTCGCACGTCTGGTCCGATCGGCGGTGACCCCCGCCATGGAAAACGTCGCCCTCTGGCACGAGCGCGATATCAGTCATTCATCCGTCGAGCGGGGCATCGCTCCGGATGCGACCGTGCACCTGGATTTCGCCCTGCGACGGCTGGCGTCGCTAATGGAGCGGTTGGTCGTCTATCCAGAGAACATGCAAAAGAATCTAGATCGCATGGGCGGCCTGGTCCATTCGCAGCAGGTGCTGCTGGCCCTCACCCAGAAGGGTATGGCCAGGGAAGCCGCCTATTCGGCGGTGCAGCGCAACGCCATGCAGGTCTGGCGCGGCGAGGGAAGGTTCCTGGATTTGCTGCGGGCCGATCCGGATGTCCGAAGCCAGTTGAACGACGAAGAGTTATCGGACCTGTTCAACCTCGCCTGGCATTTCAAGCACGTCGATACGATTTTCCGCAGGGTGTTCGGCGACGCCGTGATCTAGAGGCGGCCGATCTAGTCGCCGGCGCTGATCTGGCCTCGGGCGATCGCCAGGAACTCGTCCATCCTGGAGCGAATCTCGCTCAAGGGCACCGACAGCCCCGAGCCTGTAAGATCCTGGTTGACCTTGCGTAAAACATCTTCGTCGCCGGGTTGCTCGATATCGGACTTGACCACGGCTCTGGCGTAGTCGTCGACATTTTCGAGCCCCATCAGTCGGGCGGCCCACTCGCCGAGCATCCGATTGCGACGGGCCGCGGCGCGAAATTCCTGCGCCGCATCGTTGGCGAACTTGCCCTCGAAACCCCGCTCACGATCGTTGAAACTACTCATGCGAAACCTAACTCCGAAGACCGGCGGGGGTCATAACCCGGCGCAACCATGGCCGCAATCTCTCCAGCGGACCGTGGCTTTTGATACAATGTCATGAAATCACCGGATATCGATAGCCTCGCTGTCGTCGGGCGGCGACGTCCTGGTCGTCATGTTGAAAACCAGGCGGTTTTCGTGGCCAGTTCGCATCTCGAGAGGCAAGGCGGCGTTTGCGCGAAGGGCCGCCTTCCGATAGGTTGTTTGTGGCCCTGATGATGCCGGACGCGATCCAGGACAGATGCGCGCGCGGCGCCGTAGCCCGCGCGCATTTTCATTTGGCGACCGCCGCTGGCCAAAGGAAGGCTTAACGACCATGACCCGCCGCAAGATGATTTACGAGGGGAAGGCCAAGATCCTCTATGAGGGTCCTGAGCCCGGAACCTTGATCCAGTATTTCAAGGACGACGCCACCGCCTTTGACGGCACGAAGAAAGCCATACTTGAGGGCAAGGGCGTCATCAACAATCGGATCAGCGAATATGTGATGACGCGGCTGAACACCATCGGCGTGCAAAATCACTTCATCCGCCGCCTCAACCTGCGCGAGCAGTTGATCAAGGAAGTGGAGATCATCCCGCTGGAGGTGGTCTGCCGCAACATCGCCGCGGGCTCGCTGTCGCGCCGCTTTGGCCTGCCCGAGGGCCAGGCCCTGCCTCGCTCGATCATCGAATTCTACCTCAAGGACGACAAGCTCAGCGACCCGATGGTCGCCGAAGAGCACATCACCGCGTTCAACTGGGCCGCCACCCAGGAGATCGACGACATGATGGCCACCACGCTACGGGTGAACGATTTCCTGAGCGGCCTGTTCGGCGCCGTCGGCATCACCCTGGTGGACTTCAAGGTCGAATACGGCCGGGTCTGGGAGAATGATTTTTCCCGAATCATCCTGGCCGACGAGATCAGTCCCGACAGTTGCAGGCTGTGGGACTCGACGACCAACGAGAAGCTCGACAAGGACCGCTTTCGCCGCGACATGGGCAATGTCATCGAAAGCTACACCGAAGTTGCCCGGCGTCTAGGGGTGATGAAGGAAATGCCGACCGTCATTCAGGGCGGGATCCAATGAGGACCTGATGAAAGCCGTCGTCCACGTATACTTGAAAATCGGCGTGCTCGATGTCCAGGGCAAGGCGGTCCAGACCGCCCTGCACGGCCTGGGCTGGGCCGACGTCGAGGATGTAAGGGTCGGGCGCGTGATCGAATTCGCCTTGGCCGGAGACGACCAGACCGAGGCGAAATCGCGGGTCGAGGCAATGTGCGTGCGTTTGCTGGCAAACCCGGTCATCGAGGGCTATCGCGTGGAGATCGCCGCTTGAAGGCGGCCGTCGTCATCTTCCCGGGGTCCAATTGCGACCGCGACTGCAAGGTGGCTATAGAACGATCCACCAGCGCCCAGGTGACTATGGTCTGGCACCAAGAGACGGCCCTCCCAGCCGGCCTCGATCTGATCGTCCTGCCCGGCGGGTTTTCTTATGGCGACTATCTGAGATGCGGCGCGATGGCCGCGCTGTCGCCGGTGATGACCGAGGTCAAGGCCGCCGCCGGCCGAGGGGTAGCGGTCGCCGGCATATGTAATGGTTTCCAGATTCTGTGTGAGGCCGGGATGTTGCCGGGCGCCCTGCTGCGCAACGCGGCGCTGAAATACGTCTGCAAGCCGGTCGACCTCGATATCGTCAACGGCCAGACCCGATTCACCGCGGCCTTCGGCGCGCGCCGCGAGGCAACCCTGACGGTGGGCAATGGCGAGGGCAACTTCTTCGCCGACGACGCGTCTCTCGACCGTCTGGAAGGCGAGGGTCAGGTTGTGTTTCGCTATCGGAACAACCCCAACGGGTCGTCGCGGGGAATCGCCGGTATCGTCAGCGCCAGCGGCAATGTTCTGGGGCTGATGCCTCATCCAGACCGGGCTTTCGAGCCGGCGCTGGGCTCAAGCGACGGAGCCCTGGTGTTTCAGAGCGTGATGGCCAGCGCCTGATCCGGGAACCCCGCCGATCTGGCGAAGCTCCCTCATCAAGGCCGGTTTAACGCGAAGCGGTGCCGATAGGCTTCGGAGCGGCGGCGGCCAGGTTGCATTTGGCAAGGCCCTTTTCGTCCAGCGCCTTGAATTGCTTATAGGCGGTGATTCGTCCGACCTGCTTGGCCACGTCCTTGCAGGCGTAGGCGTCGTTGGCGTCATCGGGCGCGATCGCGGCGACGCAGGTGGAACCTTCGCAGTTAAACACCGCATGGGCGGCTATGAACTTGAGGTGGCCGCTGACCGGGTTTTCCAGGGTGGCGGTGACCGTGCCATCGGCGAAGGCGGAACCGGCCATGCCGAGCGCCATGACGGCGCAGACCGTCGCGAGGTTGATTTTCATTTGAGTAGCCTTCCATTCGAGGGTGGAATTGGTTGGTTCAGATCGTTCAGACCTGAACTTGACACTGATTAGATATCGGCGATAACCGATCTGCAAGAACTTTATGCGGCGTCGCAGCATTTTCTTAATATTTTATTGCGATGCACAATTTTCAGGCCGACGCCCCATATCCATGCCCCGGGGGAGTGGCGTCCCGAACGCCGGAACGCTAGAACCAGCCCATGACCCAGCCAACCACGGCCGGAGCCGAAGCCGCCCGCCTAAGCGGCCTTGCAGCCGATGAATACGCCCTGATTCTCAGCCGCCTGAACCGCGAGCCCAATATCGTGGAGTTGGGGATTTTTGCGGTGATGTGGAGCGAGCACTGCTCGTATAAATCCTCGCGCCGCCACCTGGCCAAGCTCCCCACCAGCGGCCCCAGGGTCATTCAGGGCCCTGGGGAAAACGCCGGCGTGGTGGATATCGGCGATGGGCAGGCCGTGGTCTTCAAGATGGAATCCCACAACCATCCCTCGTTCATCGAGCCCTATCAGGGCGCG
>JAYTXV010000080.1:0-10449 GCA_043742805.1 Caulobacteraceae bacterium
TCAACAGGTAGCGATGGTATTGAAATATCAGGGCCACAACAAAGCCGAGTCTCGCCGGATCGCGATCGAGGCCCTCGATGAGGTCGGGCTGAAGCCGCGCATGAACCAGCGGCCCAGCGAGCTCTCGGGCGGCGAAAAGCAGCGCATCGCCATAGCTCGCGCTGTGGCCAAGCGGCCATCCCTGCTGTTCGCCGACGAGCCGACATCGGCGTTGGATGGCGAAAACGGCCAGATCGTCATCCGCCTTCTCCGCCGCGCGGCGGTCGAGCACAACGCCGCCGTGATCTGCGTCACCCACGATCCGCGTCTCGAGGCTTTCGCCGATCGGATCATCCACATCGAGGACGGCCGGATTCTGGAGCCCGACAATGAGCAAGGCGAGACGTCCCTTGATCATTCCGTTCCAGCCGCCACGACGTCCGCTGGAGAATAGCCGCCATGCCCGCCTTCCTTCGACGTCCCGCCGTCTGGCTTGCCGCTCTCGGGATCATCGCGGTCGTGATGATCGGTCTGTTCATGACAAGGTCCGGCCAAGCAAACCGGAAATTGGCGAAAACCGCCCCGGCTCCGGCACAGACACCTTATGCCGCCGTGGCCGAGGGCAAGGCCGACGTTGAAGGCGGGATTATTCAGGTTGCTTCTCGCACCGCCGGCGTGGTCCGCGAGGTCGACGTGCTGGAAGGCCAGGTGGTGACCAAGGGCCAGGTCCTGGCACGCCAGGAGGATGATGCCCCAAGGCTCGCGGTTCAGACCGCCCAGGCCAATCTCGCGCAGGTTAAGGCTCAGGTGGGAATGACCCAGGTCCAGCTCACCGCCGCGCGACGCGAACAAGCGCGGTTGGAGACCCTGACGGGCGTTGTCTCGGGCCAGCAAGTGGACCAGGCGGCTGACGCCATATCCACCGCGGAAGCGGTACTGGTTTCCGAGCGCGCCGCTATTGAGGTTGGCCAGACGCAGCTCAACGAGGCTCGGTATCGGCTGGAGCAGACGATAGTTCGCGCGCCGGCAAACGGCGTTATCGTTCGACGCTACGCCAATCCAGGAACGGGCGCGTCGACCCTCAATGTCACCCCGATGTTCGACCTTGAGCCGGCCGGTGCGCGTATCGTTCGCGCCGAGGTCACGGAGACCGCCCTGCCCGTGGTCAGCCTGGGACAGAACGTCCGTATTGTTCCGGAATCGGACCAATCGAGATCATTTTCAGGAAAGGTTCTGCGCCAGGCCGCTTTGTTCGGGGCGCGAAAGCTTCAGTCGGACGATCCCTCCGAACGTACCGACGAGCGGGTGGTCGAGGTGGTGGTGAGCGCCGATGGTGCGCCGTTTCTCGTCGGCCAGCGCGTGCTGGTGAAATTCGTCAAACCCGGAGCCAACGCCAAATAGAGCTCAATCGCTTACAGCAGGCCCGCGGCGTCCAGGAGCTCAATCAGACGCGCGCGGGCGGGTGGAAGCGGTCGATTGATAGCCGCGAACACGAAATTCCGCAGAAATTGTCCGGTCAGCGTAAGGCCGGCGGCGATATCGCCGGGAGACAGCCGCCCCTGAGCCGACAGCAGGAAGGGCGGCAAAACGAGCAGCCGATCGCGGTAAGGCTCTCCCGCGGTCGCGCTTACCGCTCGGCCGGTCCGGGGACTCACCCAGACGAGATCGTCCAGCGAGCCCGTGACGGCGCACCGCGAAAGGTCGAGGCCGAAGCCCAGTTCCTGCAAGAGGCCCATCTCGAAACGCACCAGAACCGCCGGCCAAATATCTGGAAACCCCAGGGCGTTCAGGAGCGCCTGAAAGGCGAAGAAGGCGCCGGGATGTGGCTCGCGCTCCGGCAAGGCTCCGGCCACGACGGCGGCGGCGGCGGCCAGAGCGGATAGAGCCAAGGGATCATCGAATAGAATCGAGGCGCCCTCGCCTTCCCCCTCCAACCGCGCCGAGCCCAGCTGGTCGGCAACGCGCGCGCGGTAGACGATGCGAACCCGGGATCCGGGCTGCAGAACGGGCCTCATTCGCCGGGAGGCGCCGCCGGCGACATGAGCCGCCCATCGCCCGTGCTGAGCCGTGAGAACTTCGACGATCGCCCCCGCCTCGCCGTGGGCGCGAGATGCGAGCACAAATCCGTCGTCCTCAAATTCCACGGCTCGCCGGGCTCAGACGTCGAAGTCCAGGCCGACGTCCTGGAAGAAGCCCCGATCCTCGGCCCAGGTCGCCTTGACCTTGACGTGCAGGAACAGGTGCACCGGCCGTTCCAGCAATTCGGTCAGTTCAAGACGAGAGGCCTCGCCGATCCATTTCAGCGTCTGGCCACCCTTGCCGAGCAGAATGCCCCGTTGGCCGTCACGCTCGACATAGACGCTTTGTTCGATTCTCAGGCTTCCATCCGGGCGTTCCTGAAAGGCGGTGGTCTCCACGCTGGCGGCATAGGGGATTTCCTCGTGCACCCGCAGATAGACCTTTTCTCGGGTGATCTCGGCGGCCAACAGCCGGGCGGGGATGTCGGCGCTTTGATCGGCTGGATAGAACCACGGTCCTTCGGGAACCACGGCGGCGAGACGCTGTTTGAGGTCGTCGACGCCAGCGCCATCGGCGGCGCTGATCATGAAAACCTCTTCATAGACGCCCGATTTAAATAGGTTTTGGGTCAACGCGAGAAGGCTGTCCCGACGGACGAGATCGATCTTGTTGAGCGCGAGGATAGCTTTGCGGGAGGCATGCTTAAGGCCCTCGACAATCATGGCCACGTCACCGGTCGCCTTGCGATCGGCCGGCGTGCCGGTCCCCGCCGCAACATCGATCTCCGCGTTGGCGTCGACCAGATGCACCACGGCGTCAGCGTCCGCCGCCCGCCCCCAGGCGGCCCGCACCATCGCGCGATCCAGACGCCGGCGTGGCTTGAAGATGCCTGGCGTGTCCACCAGCACCATCTGGCTTTCGCCCTCGATTGCGACGCCTCGGACGGGAAAACGGGTGGTCTGCACTTTCTGGGTGACAATGGAGACCTTGGTTCCCACCAGCCTATTGACCAAGGTGGATTTGCCGGCGTTCGGAGCCCCGATCACCGCCACGAAGCCCGCCCGCGTCATGTTTGGCCCGGTCGTGCTTGGCGCTGTCATGCTTCGCCCCTTAAGCGCATCAACAGGCTCAGGGCCGCAGCCTTTTGAGCGACCTGGAGCGATCCGCCGACACCCATCGCCGACGTCGTCTCATCTATAGACACTTCAAGGGTGAATTGAGGCTCATGGTCCGGCCCCGTGCGCGAGATCAGGCCATAGACCGGTGGGGGCCTGCCATTGGCCGCCGCCCACTCTTGCAGCGCGGACTTCGGGTCGGCGATGGCAAGATCCACGGGTTCTTCCAGCATCGGGGCCCAAAGCGACAATATGATACCTCCCGCCCCATCCAGGCCCAACTCCAGATAGAGCGCCGCAATGACCGCCTCACAGGCGTCCGCAAGGATGCTTTCGTGATCTCTAGCGCCGCGCCGGGTCTCACCACCTTGCAGTCGCAACGCGTCGCCAAGTCCAGCGGCCCTAGCGGCGCGCGCACAGGCTTGCCGGCTGACCAATCCCGCTAGTTGCTTGGAGAGCACGCCGGCCGTGGCCTCACCGTCCCGCGACATCAAGGCATGCGCCATGACGAGACCGAGAACACGATCCCCAAGGAATTCGAGACGCTCATTGTCCGGCAGCTTGCGCGCGCCTTGGCTGGCGCTGGCGTGGGTCAGCGCGCGCTCGAGCAGGGCGCGGTCGGAGAATACATGTCCCAGGCGCGCCTCCAGCGCGTCAACGGCCGCCGCACGCCTATTCACTGACCTATCCTCATCTACTTGAGCACGTTGAGGAAGCGGGCGGGTCGCAGATTCGTGATCCAGGTCCACGGCTTGAAGGGTGAGGCCCCAACACTATGCCATTCATCCACGCCGGTGTTCCAGGACAGCAGAATAAGGCGCGCGCGCCCCACAAGGTTTTCCTCCGGCACGAATCCAACGCCCGAACCGTTGCGAACGGCGGCGTCCAGGCGGCTATCCCAGCCGCACCCGGCTAATTTTGGATCGTCTGGGGCGAGTCCGGAGTCAAAGCGACTGTCAGCAGAATTATCGCGATTGTCCCCCATCATGAAATAGCAGTGTTGGGGAACCACATAGATCCCGGTGTTGTCGGCCTGGCCGCCCTCCGACAACATCTGGGTAAGGTAGGCGCGGCCTTCGGGATTGGTTTCACGAACCATGGCGGCGGGAATGAGCGTGGGGTCGTTGTAGGGTCCCCGACTCTGAACGGCTTGGGTCATGCCCTCGACCCGCCTGGCCAGAGGCTTGCCGTTGATGACGAGATGACCCTGACGAACCTGAATCCGATCGCCAGGCAGGCCCACCAATCGCTTGATGTAGTCAGTGTGACCGTCCCTAGGGAGTTTGAAGACAACGATGTCTCCGCGTGTGGGCGCATGAAAAAACAGTCGGCCCTTGAACAACGGTGGGCTGCCCAAAATAGAATGGCGGCTGAAGCCATAGGACCACTTCGATACGATGATGTAGTCGCCGCGATAGAGATTGGGTTCCTCGGAACCCGAGGGGATTGTATAGGGTTGGAAGAGGAATGTGCGGATCACCAAGGCGATGCCCAATGCGAAGACAACGGTCTTGACCATCTCAATGACCTCGCTAACCGTGCTCGGTCTGGTTTTCGCCTCCTTTTCGGCGGCTTGAGCGTGGGTCATGGGAAAGGCTTTCAAGAACGGATTGCAGGGATCGGGCGGCCGGCGAGCCGACGATAGCTGGGGCGCCTAGGGGCCTGGCGCTGAAGACTGGCCGGCGACGGCCTCGATAACCACGAACGCTTGGGCATAGGGGTGATCATCGGTCAGCGAAAGGTGAATGACGGCGCGGGTTCCGGGCGGCGTCAAGGCCGCCAGGCGGTCGGCCGCCCCACCGGTCAGCGCCAAAGTCGGCTGGCCGGACCGGGCGTTGACCCCGCCCATGTCCTTCCAGAACACCGCCCGGCGAATTCCGGTGCCCAGGGCCTTGGCGCAGGCCTCCTTTGCCGCGAAACGCTTCGCGTAGCTGGCGGCTCGACCCGGCTTTCGATCCGACCTGGCGCGCTCGATGTCGGTGAACACGCGCGCCTCGAACCGACCTTCGAACCGGGCGAGCGTCTGCTCGATACGACGGATGTCGGTGAGGTCGGAACCTATGCCGAGAATCAAGCCACCGCCTCTTGAGACTCGGGATCCACCCACGACCTGGCTCGAGCGGCGTCCATCAGAACCCGCATGCGCCTGATGGCCGCATCCAGACCCGTGAATATAGCTTCTCCGATTAGAAAATGACCGATGTTGAGTTCCGCCAGCTCCGGTATAGCCGCCACAGCCGAAACGGTCTCATAATCGATACCATGTCCGGCATGGACTTCCAGACCCAGGCTAACGGCTAGGGCCGCGCCTTCGCGAAGGCGGCTGAATAGCGCGTCCGCCTCGGGCCGACGCTCGCGCACGGCCAAGCAGTAGGCGCCGGTATGCAGCTCGACAACATGGGCGCCGACAGCGTGAGCGGCCATGATTTGAAGCGGGTCGGGTTCGATGAACACAGACACCCGCACGCCCGCCGCCTTTAGGCTGCCCACTACAGGCGCGATCCTATTATGTTGGCCCGCGACGTCCAGACCACCCTCGGTGGTAACCTCTTCCCGCCGTTCCGGAACCAGGCACGCGGCATGTGGCTTATGGGCCAGGGCTATCGCTTCCATCTCCAGGGTGACGGCCATCTCAAGGTTCAAAGGCCGGCCGCGCCGCCGGGTCAGCGCCGCCAGCGCATCGATATCGGCGTCTGAAATGTGACGACGGTCCTCGCGCAGGTGCGCGGTGATTCCGTCAGCTCCGGCCAGCATCGCCACCTCGGCGGCGCGGGCCGGATCCGGATAGGCTTCTCCTCGCGCATTCCGGATCGTGGCCACGTGATCAATGTTAACGCCGAGCCTGAGAAGCGGGGCGAGGTGAGGAGTAATGCGAACGCTCATGCGCCAAGCCTCCGGCTACCGGGGTCTTCGGTGGGAATGGCCGCCAGTTCCGGCGGTAGTGCGTCGGCCGGCCAAGCCGGAACATCAAGTGTCGCAAGGGCAACCATGGGAGCACCCGAGTCGGCGCGGCCGCCAGAGCGATCAACGAGGCAGGCCGCGCAAACCACCTCGCCGCCCGCGGCGCGGATAGCCTCCACGCACTCTCGCGAGGAAAGGCCGGTGGAAACTATATCCTCGACCATCGCCACGCGAGCGCCGGGCTCGATACTGAACCCCCGGCGGAATTTGAACACGCCCGCTTCCCGCTCGACATAGACCGATGGCACGCCCAGATGGCGGGCGGTTTCGTACCCAGGAATGATACCGCCGACAGCCGGAGAGACGCAGACGTCGACCCGACCAACCTTGGCGGTAATGGCCGCAGCAAGGGCGCGGCAGAGGCGCGCGCAGCGGTCCGGATGCATGAACACAAGGTTTTTTTGCAGAAAGACGCCGCTATGCAGTCCCGATGATAGGATGAAGTGCCCCTCGCGCAGGGCGCCGGCTTCGCGGAATTCGTTCAGGACATCTTCGTTGGTCATGGGTGGCTGAATACACCGACGCGATGGTCGGGAATATCCTTGATTCTTTCAACCTCGCGCCCGCTCGACGGTCTCGATGCTGGGGTTGGCGCGAAGGGCGGCGGCGATGTGAGTGAGGTGACGGGCGTCCTTGACCTCGATGTCGAAGTCGACATCGAAGAAATCTGAATGGCGGCGCCTCATATTGACGCCGATGATGTTGCCGCCAGCCTCGCCGATGATAGTGCAGGCTTGGCCCATGACGCCAGGCGCGTCTCGAATAGT
Source organism: Caulobacteraceae bacterium (assembly GCA_043742805.1). Lineage (GTDB taxonomy): Bacteria > Pseudomonadota > Alphaproteobacteria > Caulobacterales > Caulobacteraceae > Acaudatibacter. The sequence goes on from JAYTXV010000080.1 coordinate 6,842, forward strand.
GGCGTTGAGTCGCGCGTCCGACAGTGTGTTGCGCTCAGCCTCGACGGTCCACTGCAGATCGCGCCACAGCGATTCCTGGTCTTCATACTGCGCCAGACTACCGCAATCGATCGTGTGGATCGCCAGACTGCTGTCGGGTTGAGCGATCCCGACGATCCGGTCACCGGGCAAAGGGTTGCAGCATGGCGCGAAGTGAAGCGCCTCTCCTTCCACCAACCCACTACCACGCAGATAAAGAGAGGCTAGGCGATCGTCGATGCGTATGCGCGCCGTCGCCGCCGCTTTGGCTGTTTCGGTGAGACCCGGAAAGACAGCCTCCAGCACCTGGGTCGGCGAAATTCGCCCCCGACCGACCGCCTGGAAAACCTCCGATTCAGCGGAGGCGGCGAACCGATCCAAAGCCGGACGTAGGGACAACTCCGACAGGGTCTTCCCGGCACGGGCAAAGGTGTCTTCAAGCGCGATCTTGCCGAGTCGCTGGTACTCCCCGCGTTCCGATTGCCGCATGTGGCGACGGATCGCGGACCGAGCCCGGCCTGTCACCGTCAGGCCAGGCCAATCCACCGGCGTAGATGGCGTAGCGCCCCTGACAACTTCGACCACGTCACCATTGGTCAGCACCGTTCGCAGTGGCCGAAGCTCGCCGTTGATTTTAACGCCAAGGCAGGTGTCACCCACATTCGTGTGTACGGCGTAGGCGAAATCCAGCGGCATGGCGCCGCTCGGCAGGCTGACGAGGCGGCCTTTGGGCGTGAAAACGAATACCTGGTCGAGAAACATGTCGAGTTTGGCGTGCTCAAGCAGATCGTCCGCATCGCCGCCTTGCTCCAGCACCTGCACCAGTTGCCTGATGTTGAGCAGCGGATCGGCGCCGCCAGCCTCTGCCGCCGATTCGGGGTCGAAGGCGTAGGTTTCGTTCTTGTAGCGCCAGTGGGCGGCGACACCCTGTTCGGCGACCCGGTCCATCGCCTCGGTGCGAATCTGCATCTCAATTCGCATGGCGCGTGGTCCAACGACCGTGGTGTGGATAGAGCGGTAATTATTGCGTTTGGGAATCGAGATGAAATCTTTGAATCTGTCGGGCACACAGGGCCATGCGCGATGAATGATCCCCAGGGCGCGATAGCAGTCATCCTCGGTTCCGACAATCACGCGGAAGCCGTAGATGTCTGAAAGCTGAGCAAAACCAAGGGATTTTCGCTGAAGCTTGCGCCAAATCGAATAGGCGTTCTTCTCACGTCCAACCACCCGGCACGTGACTCCGGCGGCTTGCAGCGCCTTGGCGACCTCGGCATGGGCCAGGGCGACAGCGCCACCCTGCCCGGCTCGCAGTCCGTCCAGGCGACGAATGATCGCATCGCGCGCCTTGGGATTGAGGTGGGTGAAAGCCAGTTCTTCAAGTTCTGAGCAGATACGGTGGCAGCCGATCGATCTCGCCAGCGGCGCATAGATATCTAAGGTCTCGCGAGCGATTCTTTCGCGTTTCGCGGGGCTCGTGATGAACTGCAGGGTGCGCATGTTATGCAGGCGATCCGCCAGTTTCACCAGCAGCACCCGCACGTCCTTCGAGACAGCGAGAATGAACTTCCGAAGGTTCTCGGCCTGTCGCTTGTAGTCGGCGGTGGCCTCAAGGCGCGAGAGCTTGGTAACGCCCTCAACCAGTTCGCCCACTTCCTCCCCAAACAACCGGTCGATTTCCTCACGGGTCACGTCGGTGTCTTCGATCACATCGTGGAGCAGGGCCGTCACGATGCTGGCCGTGTCCAAGCGGTAATCGGTCAGGATGCCGGCCACTTCGATCGGGTGTGCGAAATAGGGGTCGCCCGAGGCTCGTTTCTGGTTGCCGTGCATGCGCACGGCATAGACGTAGGCGCGGTTTATCAGCGCCTCATCCGCGCTGGGATCGTAGGCGCGGACGCGTTCGATCAATTCATACTGACGCAGAAACTTAGGCGCGGCCGCCTTGGGCTTGGCCGGAGGCGGCCCCGAAGTCGGGGCGGGCGTGCCAGGGGGTGGAGCGGAAGCTTGGACGGACTCGAGGCTCAGTAGCGCTCCTCCTGGCCGCCATCCCGGTCGCTCTGCAGGGCGCGCACAAGTTCCTGCTCGCTCATTTGGGCGTGGCTGGGGTCCGCCAGCAGGGCCAGGGTTTCCGCTTCTTCCTCGGCTTCGGAATGTTCGTCCATCCGCTGCAGGCTGCTGATCAGCGTCTCGCGCAGTTCGGTCGGATTGACCATGTCTTCGGCGATTTCACGCAGGGCCACCACCGGGTTCTTGTCATTGTCCCGATCCAGGGTCAGGGGCGAACCAGCGGCAATGGCGCGCGCCCGGTTGGCCGCCAGCAACACCAAATTGAATCGGTTGGGAACCTTGAGGACGCAATCTTCGACGGTGACGCGGGCCATGAACTCTCACAGATAAGGGGGTTAATCACCGACCGTAGTCGTCTTTGCCCAATTTTGCAATGAGAGGCGCCGCATCAACCCCGACTTCCGCGGTCAGGGCGAGGGCTTCCGCAGTTTCACCTAGAACGGGGTGCAGCCAAGTCGGCGCGATCTCCGCCAGAGGTCCCATCACAAAACGGCGGCTGTGGGCGCGAGGGTGCGGCAGAGCGAAATCCGCCTCATTGCGGATCGCCTGTCCGTGAGCGATCAGGTCAAGATCCAGGGTGCGCGGAGTGTTGAGCCCGCCGCGGCGCCGGCCGAACGCCACCTCCAGCCGCTGCAGGCATTTAAGGGTTTCCCTTGGATCAAGCTCCGTCTCGACAAGAGCGACGCCGTTGAGATAATCAGGGTGCGACGTATCGGGCCAAGCCTTTGATCGCCACCAACGCGAGGCTGCGGCGACTTTGAGTCCGGCGTTGGGAAACGCGTCGAGCACGGCATCCAACTGGGTCCGTAATGACGGATACTGTCCGCGAAGATTTGACCCAAGAGCGACATAGATCGCTCCGTGTAAATTTTTATTTTTTATATTTGACAAGGATTTATCATGACCTTTTACCCCACCGACCGCCTCGCCTTGTTCATCGACGGGGCCAACCTTCACGCCGCCGCGAAGAATCTTGGGTTCGATATCGACTTCAAGCGGTTGCTCGACGAATTTCGAAAACGTGGCCTGCTTATACGGGCCTACTATTACACGACCCTGGTGGAGGATCAGGACTATTCCCCGATCCGCCCTCTCGTCGACTGGTTGGACTATAACGGCTTCACCCTCGTGACCAAACCGGCCAAGGAATTCACCGATCGCGAAGGACGCAAACGATATCGCGGTGACATGGATATGGAATTGGCCGTGGACATGCTGGAACTCGCGGCGAAGGCCGATCATTTCGTTCTATTTTCCGGCGACAGCGATTTCGCCTGTCTCGTGGCCGCAGTACAGCGCCGGGGCGTCCGCGTTACAGTGGTCTCCACACTTAAATCCCAGCCTCCCATGGCGTCCGACGACCTGCGTCGTCAGGCGGACTCCTTCGTGGATCTGGCTGATTTGTCCGACATCATCGGTCGCGCGCCCCGCGATCGCCTGCCCCGCTTCCTTCAGGAGAACCGCGAACCAGCCGATGACTGAACTCGCCGCCGAACCCCTCAAAGATTGTCCACTCTGTC
>JAYTXV010000081.1:0-10988 GCA_043742805.1 Caulobacteraceae bacterium
CGCCGGCATGCCATTGGCCTTGGCCAGCCCGACAATGGCGTCCGCCTTGATCGCGCCTTCCAGAAGCGAATAGGCCGAGCGCAGGCGAAGGTGGATGAATCCATCGTCCCAGACGCCTCGGTCCGTCATCGTTCAGTCTCCAGAACCCGCGAGGCGAATCGCCGGGTCGATCCTATCCCGCGAAGCTCGCGACTTGACATACCATCCAGACGAATCCGGCCACCGAAGCGAAAGCCAGAGTTTCTCGAGCAAAGCGATACATTTTTGTCTCCTGAAAACGTTCCTGTTTTGTTCTTTCAGAAGACAATTGGGGCGTCAAGATCAAATCCCCGAGGTGCAACATGGCCGACACTGGCGCGGGGTCAGGTTTGCGCCTGTGCGTGGGATGCAGCCGGAGATGTCGGACGCCCCCAGCGCCCGACGGTGCGTTTCGTCAACGGAGCGCCCTACCGGCGCCGATAGTTGTAACGGTAGTGTCCCGGCCGCCAGCCCGGTTGCCAATAAGGCCCGGCGTTGGTGAAATACCAATAGCGATAAGGGCGATAGATCCAGGCGCCGCCCGACCAGACCCACGGACGATACCAGGCCGGGCCGGTCACCACGCCATAGGCCGGGCCGCCGGAAACGAAGGTCGGCGCGCCAGACCGGGAATAGTAGCCAGGCGGGCAACCGCCAGGGCCTCCGCTCTGTGATCCGATGATGGCGCCGGTTCCCGCCCCCAGGGCGCCGCCCACGAAGGCGCCGGCGCCGCGATCGCCGCGGCCAGCGACGCCAGACCCGATGATGGCGCCCAGCAATCCGCCGATCACCGCTCCCGCGGCGGTGTTGTCGTTGCGGCGGTCGATGCAATATTGCGCCGCCCAGCGCGAATAGCGGTCCGCGTAGTCTCGGTCGTACTGCTGGGCGGGATTGTCATAGGCGGCGCCGGACCGCTCGTAGCCGGTGGGCGGTGGCGCATATTGTCCCGGCGGCGGCGCGGGGCCACCGGGGGGGCTTTGATACTGGTCACCTTGATACTGGCCACCCTGATTCTGGCCACCCTGATACTGGCCACCCTGATACTGGCCGCCTTGATACTGGCCGCCTTGATCTTGATTCCCCTGATATTGACCGCCCTCATAGGAGCCTGGTCCCTGACCGTCGGATGGCGGGGGCGGAGCGCCGTTGTTGGGGTAGCCGTTATTTGGGTAGCCATTGTCCTGATAGCCGCCTGGCGCCGACTGGGCCGCGGCGGCGCTGGTATTGAGCACCGTGGCCAGCGCGAGGATCGAGGCGATGGCCGTGACGGCGGGTCTGTGTTTCAGATTGGTCAACGGAATATCCCTTGGTTTTCGACCTATAGCGCCTGTCTAGAGCGCGCGAACTGAACCGATTGTGAACGCAGGGCCGGCAAGTCGCCGTTACGACAGTTTCGGCGGCATCGCATTCATCACCGTCAGGGTCATGGCCTCCACCCCCGCCTTGATGGTCGGTTCGGGCAGCGGCGCGAAGAACGGCGAATGATTGGTAGGCACGGGCTCGCCCTTGGCTTTGTCGGCGGCGATCAGGGCCGGATCGAGCCCGCCCAGCATCAGATAGGTTCCCGGCACGCCGGCCCGCACGAAATCGGAGAAATCCTCGCTGGCGGTCCAGGGCCGCGCGTCCTCATGCAGCCGGTCGCCGAACGCCGCCTTCAACACCAAGGCGGTGCGAGCGGTCAGGGCGTCGTCGTTGATCACCGAATTGGCCGACTCACCGAAGTCGACATCGGGCGCTGGTGCGCCAGACATCGCGGCCACCCCGGCTGCGGTGCGGCGCACCCCGTCGAGGATGCGCTGGCGCACGGTCTCGTCATAGCTGCGGATCGTGCCCTTCAGCTCGGCGGTGTCCGGGATGATATTGCCCGCCGAGCCGGCCTGGATGGCGCCCACGGTGACCACGCCGAAGGCGAAGGGATCCTTCTCCCGACTGATCACGCTTTGCACGTCCTCGGTGAACCGCGCGGCCATCAACACCGGATCAATGGATTGGTTGGGCATCGATCCATGCGCGCCCCGGCCATGAAAGATTATTGTCAGGCTATCAGCGGCCGAGGTGACGGGTCCGGCCCTGTAGGAAACCTCTCCCGCGACGCCCGATCCCACGTGGATGGCGAAGGCATAGTCCGGCTTGCCGCCAAAGCGGGTGTAGAGGCCGTCCGCCAGCATGGCCCGGGCGCCGCCGCCGCCCTCCTCGGCCGGCTGGCCGATGAACATCAGGGTCCCACTCCATTTGGACTTCATGTCGAGCAGCGCCTTGGCCGTGCCGGTCCAGATCGCCATGTGCGAGTCATGACCGCAACTATGGGCGACATAGGTCTCACGGCCCTCCCAGTTGGCCTTGGCCTCGCTGGCATAGGGCAGACCCGTGCGTTCTTTCATGGGCAGGGCGTCCAGCTCGGTGCGCACCATGACCAGCGGCCCCGGGCCATTTTTGTAGATCGCCACCAGCCCTGTCTTGCCGACCCCCTCCGCGACGGTGAAGCCGATGCGCCGCATTTCCGCGGCCAGCTTGGCGGCGGTCCGCGTTTCCTGAAATCCCAATTCGGGATGAGCATGCAGGTCCTTGTAGAGAGCCTCCATGCGCGGATAGTCGGTGGCGATCTCGGCGACGATGGCGGGAGCCACGGTCTTGACGTCAAGCGCCCGGGCGGGAGTCGCGAGGGTCGCCATGAGGCCCAGAACCGTCAGCGCGGCCCCTGGGCGAACGGTGTTGATGGGCATGGTGACTCCCCTTAACTTGAACTGGTGAACCTGTTTGATAGGTCGCGGTTGTCTTGTCGAGTTGAACTGAACCGGGGGGTTGAGATGCGGTTATCCATGGCGCCGGTTGCGGCGGTCGGCATGCTCCTCGGCGCCTAGACACGAGCGGCTCAGACATCGGTCGTCCTGCCACCTTCCGCAACGGCGCCCACAATTCCCGAAGGCTTGGAGTTAGCAGCGCCGGACCGAAATGGCGGCGCTCAGTCACGTGGGAACACCCTGCCATCCCGAACCGTCAGCACGCGATCCATGTGACGGATCATCTCCATGTTGTGGGTGGCGATCAGGGCCGCCACGCCGGTGGAGCGGACCAGATCCCTCAGGCTCAGAAACACCGCCTCCGAGGTCGCGGGGTCGAGATTGCCGGTCGGTTCGTCGGCCAGAAGCAGGCCCGGCGCGTTGGTCAGGGCCCGGGCCAGGGCGACCCTCTGCTGCTCCCCGCCGGAAAGCTGCGCCGGTTGATGCCGCAGCCGCGCCGACAGCCCCAGGCCGTTCAGCAGACTCTCGGCCCGCGCCAGGGCCTCGCGCCTGGGCCTGCCGGCGATCAAGGCCGGTAAGGCAACATTGTCCAGGGCGCTGAACTCCGGCAGCAGATGGTGGAACTGGTAGACGAAGCCTATCTGCTTCAGCCGGATTTTGGTCCGGGCGCGATCATCCAGCTCGCCGCAATCCTCGCCGCCGATACGGATGGTTCCCGAAGTCGGCCGCTCCAGCAGACCCGCGGCGTGCAGCAGCGATGACTTGCCCGATCCGGACGGACCCACCAGCCCGACGACTTCCCCCGCGGCGACGCTGAGATCAACGCCCTTGAGCACTTCGAGCGGACCCTGGCCCGTCACATAGACACGCCGAAGTCCCTCGATGACCAGGACAGGCTCACTCATAGCGAAGCGCCTCCACCGGATCGAGCCGGGAGGCGCGCCACGCGGGCAGCAGGGTAAAGGTGAAGGCGGCGAACAGCGCCCAGGCCGACACGCCCGCCACCTCCAGCCAATCCACCTTGGCCGGCACGTGGGAGAGGAAGTAGACGTCGGCGTTGAACACCTGCACCCCTGTGATCCACTCGATAAATCGTTGGATCGCCTCGATATTCAGGCAGAATACCAGACCGAAGATCAAACCGGAGAGCGTTCCGGCCAAGCCGATGCTGGCGCCGGCCATGAAGAATATCCGCAGGATCGAACCACGAGAGGCGCCGATCGTGCGAAGGATGGCGATGTCCCGCCCCTTGTTCTTCACCAGCATCACCAGACCCGAGATGATGTTCAGGGCGGCCAGGGCGACGATGAACATGAAGATCAGGCGCATGACGTTGCGCTCCACTTCCAGCGCTCCAAAGTAGGCCTTGTTGCGCTGGGTCCAGTCGGTGACCACCGCGCCTGGGCCCGCCGCCGCGGCAAGCGCGGCCTTCAGTCCAGGCGCCTTATCCGGGTCGTCCAGCTTGACCTCGATAAAATCCACCGCCTGGTCGCGGCCGAACAGCAGTTGGGCCTGGGTCAGCGGCATGTAGATGAAGGTCTGGTCGTATTCGCTCATGCCCACCGAGAACAGGCCGCCGATAATGTAGCTCTTGCTGGGCGGCATGGCGCCGAAGGCTGTGTCGCCCCCGGTCGGCGAGATGATCGAAATCGGGTCGCCAACGTTGAGGCCCAAGCTTTCGGCCAGTTTCTGCCCCACCAGCACCAGGTCACCGCCGTCGTCGCCGTCGCCAAAGCCTTTCAACGACCCGGCCTTGATATTCCCGGCAATGATGGTGGTCGCGCGCAGGTCCTCAGGCCGGATGCCGCGAACGACCGCCCCCGCAGCCGCCGAAGGCCCCTGGACCAGGGCCTGGGACTCCACCAGCGGCATGGCCTGGACCACGCCGGGAACCTGTCGGATGCGCCGCGTCGCCCCGTCGCGGCCATCGGGGGTCATGTAGCCACCGACCACATAGGCGTGGCCATTGAACCCCAGGATCTTCGACGACAACTCGCCGCGAAACCCGTTCATGATCGACATGGTGATGATCAGGGCCGCCACGGCCAGGGCGATGGCGGTGAAGGAGATGATCGAGATCAACGCTACGCCGCCGCGGCTACGCTTGGTCAGCAAATATCGAACGGCAATGGCCCGTTCCCAGGCGCCGAAACAGCCGACGGTCATCGATCGCGCCGGCCGCTCATCCAAGTATTGCCGCAAGCGCGTCACCCAGAGCAAGGGTCTGTCGTTCGCCGGTGGCGCGACGCTTCAGCTCCACAGTCCCGCCGGCCAGGCCGCGAGGTCCGATGATCAGCTGCCAGGGCAATCCGATAAGATCCATGGTGGCGAACTTGCCGCCCGGCCGATCGTCGCTGTCGTCGAGCAAGGGCTCCTTGCCGGCCGATGTCAGCGCGGCGTAGGCGGTCTCGCAGGCCGCATCGACGGCGGCGTCGCCGGGCCGCAGGCTGATGATCCCTACGCCGAAAGGAGCCACCGACTCGGGCCAGATGATCCCGGCGTCATCGTGGCTGGCTTCGATCAAGGCCCCGACCAGACGTGAAACCCCGACCCCGTAACTTCCCATCTGCACGGCGACATCGACGCCGTCGGGCCCACTGACGGTGGCCTTCATCGGCTTGGAGTATTTGTCACCGAAAAAGAACGTTTGACCGACCTCGATCCCCCGCGCCGTCAGCCGATCCTCGGGGGCCGTCTCAGCCTCATAGCGGGCCGCGTCATGCACATCCTCGGTGGCTGCGTAGAGCGTCGTCCAGTCGGCGACCACACCCGAGAGATCGGCGAAATAGTCGATGTCGTCGCCCGGCACCGGCAGGTCGAGCATCCGGCGGTCGAGGAATACCGCAGACTCGCCGGTCTGAGCCAGCACGATGAACTCATGAGACAGATCGCCTCCGATCGGCCCGGTTTCGGCCCGCATCGGCACCGCCTGGAGACCCATGCGTTTGAAGGCGCGCAGGTAAGCCACGAACATGCGGTTGTAAGCCGCCTTGGCGCGATCTTCATCGATATCAAAGGAATAGGCATCCTTCATCAGAAACTCCCGGCCGCGCATGACCCCGAAGCGAGGGCGCTGCTCGTCGCGGAACTTCCACTGGATATGATAGAGATTCTTGGGCAGCTCCTTGTAGCTCTTCACATAGGCGCGGAAGATTTCGGTGATCATCTCCTCGTTGGTGGGCCCATAGAGCAGTTCGCGGTCGTGCCGGTCGGTGATCCGCAGCATCTCCGCGCCATAGTCGTCGTACCGACCGCTTTCCCGCCACAGGTCGGCGAGCTGCAGCGTCGGCATCAACACCTCGACGGCGCCGGCGCGGTCCATCTCTTCGCGGACGATCTGTTCGACCTTCTTGAGCACGCGAAATCCCAACGGCAGCCACGCATAGATGCCGGCGGCTTCCTGGCGCAGCATGCCGGCGCGCAGCATCAGCCGGTGCGAGGTGATCTGGGCCTCGGCGGGGTTCTGTTTCAGGACAGGCAGAAAATAGCGCGACAGGCGCATGGTCGGGAAATCCTAGAGCGGAAGACGTTCAGCGAGAGCCGGGCATGTTCGGCAAGGTGATGAGATGAAAGTGCAGAACCGCCCAGAGGATGGCGAACAGGATCGCCGAAACCCAGCTGGTGGTGATGAACTTCTTCTTCAGATTCGGATTCACCGGTGACGACGGATCGCCGCCTCCCGGAACCGAAATACCCTCCTCCGCGTGGCTGCGCACGCCGAGCGGCAGGATGGCGAACAGAGTTGTCCACCAAATGGTGAAGTAGATCGCTATGCCAGATTCGATACTCATCAGTGACCCATGGGCTCGGCCATCAACTCAATCAGCACGCCCCCCATGTCCTTGGGGTGCAGGAAGATCACCGGCACACCGTGCGCGCCGATCCGCGGCTCGCCCGTTCCCAACACCGTGGCGCCCTTGGCGCGCATATCATCGCGCGCAGCGATGATATCGGTTACTTCGAAACACAGGTGATGCTGGCCGCCCCGGGGGTTCTTGGCCAGAAAGCCGTGGATCGGCGAGGCGTCGCCATAAGGCTCAATCAGCTCGATCTGGGCGTTGGGCAGTTCGACGAACGACACCCAGACCCCTTGTTCCGGCAGGGCCTTCTTGGGGGTCACCGAAGTGGCGCCGAGAATGTCCACATAGAGCTTCCACGACTGTTCAATCGACGGGGTCGCAACGCCCACGTGGTTCAGCTTTCCGATCATCTTAAGGTTCCTTCCCGGCGCGCCGGCGGCTTGTCCGACGGCTTATAGCCTCAGGACCGTGGTCTCCACCACCGGTCGACGCTTCCATATCCTGAACGCGGCCTTCTTCAGGGCGCGGGACAGCGCCGCTTCGACACTTTGGTCGTCGTCACGGTCATCGGCCGACAGACGATGCAAGGCGTCCTTGGCCTCCTGGGCGAGGTCGTCATGCGCCTCGTCGATCGGATAGTCGTTGTCGGCCGGCATGCCGATCGAGCGCACCTGCGGTCCGGACGCCAGCTTGCTTCGCCCGTCCAGGGCCACGCTGACCATCAGAACGCCATTGGTGGCGGCATGGCGGCGTTCGCGCAGGGCGTCGCCGTTTTCGGCCGTTACCATACCAGCATCCACATACAACCTGCCCGAGGGCACCTCGTCGATGATCCCCGGCGCGCCCGGCGCCAGGCGGACCATGTCGCCATTTCGCGGGGCGACGGCATGGGTCACTTGCAGGTCCTTGGCGAAAGCCGCGTGCTCAAGAAGATGACGCCGCTCGCCGTGGGTCGGAACCGCGATATGCGGCCGGGCCCATTGATACATCCGCTTCAGCTCGTCGCGGCACGGATGGCCGGAGACATGGATGCCCGGGTGATCGCGCTCGGTGTAAAGCCGCACACCAAGGTCGGCGAGCTTGTTCTGCATATTGCGGATCGGGATTTCGTTGCCGGGGATGATCCGCGAGGAGAACACGCAGGAATCCCCCTTGCCGAGCTTCACATGCGGGTGACTGCCGTCCGCGACGCGGGCCAGGGCCGCCCTCACCTCCCCCTGGCTGCCGGTGCAAAGATAAAGAATTCGATTATCCGGAAAATGCCGCGCTTCGGCGTCCGAAATGAACGGTCCGACCCCCTCCAGCAAGCCGACCGACCGCGCCGCCTGGGACATGCGGATCATCGAGCGGCCAACCAGGCAGACGCGGCGGCCATTAGCCTCCGCCGCCCGGATGATGGTGTCCATGCGGGCCACGTTGGAGGCGAAACAGGCGGCGGCCACCTTGCCCTTCAACTGTCCGATCAGGCTGTTCAGGTTGACCCGCACGTCGGCCTCGGAACCGGCTTCGCCGTCCACGAATACATTGGTGCTGTCGCAGACCATGGCCAGAATGCCATCGTCGCCCAGCCGGCGGATGGCGGCCTCGTCGGTTACCGGCCCGGTCAGCGGATCGGGATCGATCTTCCAGTCGCCGGTATGCAACACCGTCCCGAGCGGCGTACGGATCGCCACGCCGTTGGGTTCCGGGATCGAGTGGGTCAAGGTCAGCAGGGTCAGTTCGAACGGCCCCAAGGTAAAGGTCCCGCTCAGGGGAATCTCCGTGATCGGCGCCTTGTCGAGCAGGCCTTTTTCCCGCAGTTTTTCGCGCAGCAGGAAAGCGGTGAACGGCGTGGCGTAGAGCGGCGCCTTGAGACGCGGCCACAACCAGGCGACCGCGCCGATATGGTCTTCGTGGGCGTGGGTCAGGACGATGCCCAGGATGTCCTTGGCGTATTTCTCGATGAAGGTCGGATCGGGCAGGATCAGCTCTACGCCAGGCGTGGTCTGGTCGCCGAACGTCACCCCCAGATCGACCACGATCCACTTGCGGGCGTGAGGCGGCCCAAAGCCATACAGATTGAAGTTCATCCCGATCTCGTTCGATCCACCGAGAGGGAGGAAAACGAGTTCGTCGCCAGGTTCAGCGTGTCTGGAATTCGCGTTTGTGATGGTCATTATCCGGAAGGCTTGGCGTTGCGCCGAAAGATTTCGAGCAGGCCAAGGATGGTCAGGTCGTGGTCGAAGTGGTCGATGGCGGTGGTGGCGCCGTCGAACAGCGAGGCGATGCCACCCGTGCCGATCACGGTCATCGGCGCGTGGTACTCAGCCTTGATCCGGGTGATAAGGCCCTCGACCAGCGAGACATAACCCCAGAACACCCCGGCCTGCATGGCCTCGACGGTGTCCTTGCCGATGACGTGGGCCGGCTTCTGGATGGCCACCCGCGGCAGGCGAGCGGCGGCCTCGTGAAGGGCCTGCATCGACAGATTGATGCCTGGCGCGATGGCGCCGCCCTCGAAAGCCCCGTCCTCGCCCACGACGTCGAATGTCGTGGCCGTTCCCGAATCGACGATCAGCAGCGCGCCCGGATAGATGATATGGGCTCCCACCGCATTGACCAGCCGGTCTGCCCCCGCTTCCGACGGTTTCTGAATCCGTATGGCGATGCCCAGGTCGACGTTCTCGCCGACGATCATCGGCTCTACGCCCAGATATCGGCGCGCCAGGTTTCTCAGGTTGAACACCGACTGAGGCACCACGCTGGAGACGATGCAGGCGTCGATATGAGTCAGGGACAAGTCCGCCATGGTCAGTAGCTGCGACAGCCAGACCGCGTATTCGTCGGCCGTGCGGGTAGCCTCGGTCGCCGCGCGCCACTGGGCGATCCAGGTCTTGCCGTCGTGAACGGCGAACAGGGTGTTGGTGTTGCCTTGTTCAATGGCCAGAAGCATCGGAATCCTGCGGCGTGGCTCGAAGCGAGAGGCGGCCCTATACACGTCGGCGGGGCGGACGTCTTTCAAGAAGAACAGGTCGCCGGCTAGAAGAACACGTCGCCGGCGGTGATCCGGCGGATATTCCCGTCATCCAGTCGAAGACGAAGCGCGCCGTCGGCATCCAGGCCCTCGGCGATGCCCCTTACCGTTTCCCCCGTCAGGTGGGCCGAGCATGGCTCGCCCAGGCCGAAGGCGCGCCGCGTCCAGGCGGCCGCGATAGGGCCGAAACCCTCGCCCTCCCAAACCGCGCGCCAGCGTTCGAATGCCGGCGAAAGCACCTCGAGAGCTTGCCGGGGGGTCGGCGGCGGCCCGTCCATGTGATCGGCCAGGCAGGTCACCGGTCGATTGACATCCGGGGCGCTGCACAGGTTCACCCCGCAACCCACGGCCAGCCATAGGCCTTCCGATCCTACAGAGCCCGACTCCACCAGGATGCCGGCGGTCTTGCGGCCGTCGATCATCGGGTCGTTGGGCCACTTCAACTTGACCAGCTCCGGCGGTGCGAACGCGGCGGCCAGATCGGCCACGGCCAGGGCGGCGACGAAAGACACCTGCGCCGCTTCGCCCGGAGGCTTTAAGGTGGTGAACAGATAGGTGGCGGCCAGGTTGCCCTCGCCGGTCTCCCAGGCCCGGCCCCTGCGGCCCCGGCCCTGGTGCTGCCGCAGCGCTGTGATCCACACAGGGCCCGCCTCGTGCGCCTCGGCCAGACGGCGGGCCTCGGCGTTGGTGGAATCAATATCGTCGAAGGCGATGATGCGCGGAGAGTCAGCCATCGCGGCCATAGGGCGAAGGCCCGCCGTCGGCGATGAAGCGATCGATGCGGGCCGTCAGCACCGGCATGGGAACCGAACCCAGTTGCAGCACCGTGTCGTGAAAAGCCCGGATGTCGAACCGGGCGCCGAGGGCGGCCTCGGCCTTCCGGCGTGATTCGAGAATGGTCATCTGCCCAAGATAATAGGCCAGGGACTGGCCTGGCCAGGCGATATAGCGATCGACCTCCGTGCCGATCTCATGCTCCGACAGCGCAGTGTTGTCGGCCAGATAGGCCAGCGCCCGTTCCCGCGACCAACCCTGGGTATGGATGCCGGTGTCGACCACCAGGCGCGCCGCTCGCCACGCCTGATAGCTCAGCATGCCGAAGCGGTCATAGGGAGTGGCATACATGCCCATCTCTTCGCCCAGCCGTTCGCAGTAGAGCGCCCAACCCTCGCCGAACGCGGAGATATAGGTCTCGCGGCGAAAGGCCGGCAGGCTGGTATTCTCCTCGGCCAGCGGCATCTGAAAGGCATGGCCGGGCGCCGATTCGTGCAGGGTCAGCGCTGTCAGCGCATAAAGCGGACGCGACGGCAGATCATAGGTGTTGACCAGATAGACGCCCGGTCCGCCCCGGCCGGCGGTGTAGAACGGGGCGATGTCGTCGGGCACCGGTACGATAGCGAACCGCCGCCTGGGAAG
>JAYTXV010000082.1:0-7124 GCA_043742805.1 Caulobacteraceae bacterium
GGCCGGTCCAACGGGCAGACCACGCCGCGCCGCGCGGATGTGGCGGAACTGGTAGACGCACTGGATTTAGGTTCCAGCGCCGTAAGGCGTGGAGGTTCGAGTCCTCTCATCCGCACCATCTTGCTTCGCCTTCCGTCCCCCTTGAGACGCCGCGAGCAGCGTGACATAAGGCGTGTTCGTTTCGCGCCGCCGACCAGGACGGTTCTTGGTGGCGGCTTTTTATTGAGCGCTTGGCTGGACCTGCGCCGCAAATTCGGGACACGTTGATGCAAGTTGTTGAAAAGCCTGGCGAAGGTCTGAGCCGCAGCTACGGCGTGACGGTGCCGGCCGCCGAACTGGGCGCCGCGCTGGACGTGCGGATCGCCGAAATCCTGCCCACCCTGAAACTCAAGGGCTTCCGGCCCGGCAAGGTGCCTCAGGCTCACGTCCGCCGGCTCTATGGCAAGGCCCTGATGAGCGAGGTGGTCGAGAAGACCCTGAACGAGACCTCACAGCAGGTGCTGTCCGACCATCAGCTGCGCGTGGCCTCGCGCCCCGAAATGACGCCGGTGTCCGACATGGAAGCGGTGATCGCCGGCGGGGTCGACCTAGCCTACGACATCGAGGTCGAGGTGATGCCCGATTTCGATCCGGTCGACGTTTCGACGCTCTCGCTCGAAAGGCTGGTCTATCGCTCCACCGACGCCGAGCTGGAAACGGCGCTGGCCGAATTGGTCACACAGAACCGCACGTTCGAAGTCCGCGAGGGCGAAGACGCTCCCGCGGAGGACGGCGATCAGGTGGTGATGGATTTCGTCGGCACGATCGACGATGTCGCGTTCGCGAGCGGCGCCGCCACCGACGCCGAACTGGTGATCGGCTCGGGCCAGTTCATTCCGGGGTTCGAAGCGCAATTGGTCGGCGCCAAGGCCGGCGACGAACGCAGTGTCAATGTAAACTTCCCGGACGACTATCAGGCCGATGAGCTCAAAGGGAAGGCGGCGGTGTTCGCGGTTACGGTCAAGGAAGTTCGTGCGCCCAAGGCCGCCGAGGCTGACGACGCCCTGGCCGAGCGCCTGGGTCTGGCCGATCTGGAAGCCTTGAAAGTCGCCCTGCGGGAGAATCTTGATCGCCAGTTCGTTTCGGCTTCGCGCTTCAAGCTCAAGCGCGCGCTGTTGGATGTGCTGGACACCGGCCACGATATCCCCTTGCCGCCACGCATGGTGTCGGCTGAATTCGATGGCATCTGGGCGCAGGTGGAAAAGGACCGGACCGGAGGCGAGACCTCGCCCGAAGACGCCGGCAAGTCGGATGACGAACTGCGGTCGGAATATCGCCAGATCGCCGAACGCAGGGTCCGACTGGGCCTGGTCTTGGCCGAGATCGGCCGCCGCGAAAATGTGCAGGTGACCGAGGCGGAGCTCGGCGACGCCATGCGCGCCGAGGCCACGCGCTACGGCGCCCAGGCCCAGGAGATCTTCGACCTGCTGCGCCGCAATCCCGACATCCAGGCCCAGATGCGCGCTCCGCTGTATGAGGAAAAGGTCGTGGACCTGATCGTCGAACGCGCGTCGGTGACGGAGCGGGAGGTGTCCAAGGATGAACTCCTGCGCGAGGATGACTTGCCCGAAGGCTATGGCGCCACGGAGGCTGAAGCGCCGACCGAAGAGGCTCCCGCTCCCAAGAAGCGCAAGGCCGCCAAGCCCAAGGTTGCGGCCGGCGCCGAAACGGTCGCCGCCGAGGAACCATCGGCCGAGCCTGCGCCAACGGCGACCAAGGCGAAAAAGCCGAAGGCGGTCACCGAGTAGGAGATTGTCGTCTTGCGCCTTGGCGGGCGCGCGACGATATCCAGCACTTAGCGAAAGGCGACCTTGATCATGACCGATTCCTACACCACGTCCCTGAATCTCGTGCCCATGGTGGTCGAGCAATCGAGTCGCGGAGAACGCGCGTTCGATATTTTCTCGCGCCTGCTGCGGGAGCGGGTTATTTTTCTCAACGGCCCGGTGGAAGACGGCATGTCGGCGCTGATCTGCGCCCAACTGCTGTATCTGGAGTCCGAATTCCCCAAGAAACAGATCGATATGTACATCAACTCACCCGGCGGGGTGGTTTCCTCCGGCTTGGCGATCTACGATACCATGCAATATATCCGCTGCCCGGTCGCCACCACCTGCATGGGCATGGCCGCTTCGATGGGTTCGTTCCTGCTGATGGCGGGCGAGCCCGGCCTGCGGGTCGCCCTGCCCAACGCCCGGATCATGCTCCACCAGCCGTCAGGTGGCTTCTCCGGCAAGGCATCGGACATCGAACGGCACGCCGAGGATATTCTGAAGACCAAGCGGCGCCTGAACGAGCTTTATGCCAAGCATTGCGGCCGCACCTATGAAGAGGTGGAGCGGACGCTGGACCGCGACCATTTCATGGATGCCGAGGAAGCCAAGACCTGGGGCATCATCGACCGGATCGATGTGAGCCGCGCCGCGTCCGAGGCCGCTCAGGCCTAGTCCAACGCCTCCCGGACGCGGACTATCAAGGTGGCTCGCTCTTCGTGAGAATCGACCCTGAGGCGGACGAAATCGTTCGCCTCAGGGTCGAGCATATCGGCGTAGAGTCCGGTTGGGTCTTCATGGAAGTGCAGGAAAGCCCGGGACTTCAGGTAGAATACGCCTCGCATCTTCTCCCGTATCCGGTTCATGCCGCGCAGCCGCAGCAGCAGCGGTTCCAGGGCGTCGAGGGCGATTGGGCCGGCGTGCTTCATGGGCGGGCGGTGAAAACTTTGAAGCCGGGAGTTTCTGCCATAGCCAGCATCTCACGATCTCCGGCGGTATCGCCATAGGCGGCTTTCAGTTTGACCTCGTCGCCCAGCCGCGCGCGCAGGCGGATCACTTTCTCGGCGCCCCGGCAGTTTGGCCCCTCAAGGGCTCCGGTCAAACAATCCCGCGCGTCCAGCGCCAAGCGCGTGCCAATCAAGGTTTCCGCGCCCAGTGTCCTGGCGAAGGGCGCGACCAAAATCTCGGGCGAGGCGGTCACGATGACAACGCGGGCGTCCTGGGTTTGCCAAGCGCGCCAGCAGCGCAGCGCATCCGGTCGAATCAATGCGTCGAAGGTCGCCGCGCTGAAACGCCGGGCGTCCTCCTCAAGGCTCGACCGGCTCATCCCGCCGAGAAAACGCCTGACCAGCGCCCCCTTGAGCGCGCGCCGATCATGCGTCGCGCCGTAGGCGATGAAATCGGGTGCGAGGCTGGCCACTCCAGCGGCAAAGCCGGTGAAACCAGCGCGCCAAGTCAGAAAGGCTACAAAACTGTCGCGGCAGGTCAGGGTGCCATCGAAATCGAAGGCGACGATCGGCCTGCGCTGATCCTCGGGGTGGCGGACGGTGGAGTTCATCCCTATCTCAAAGCTCCGGGGCCGGAATTCGAGCCCAAAATGCGACACGTGGACCCGCTAAGCAACTCGCTGAGGTAGGCAGGGTTGTGGTCGGGCGTCGGATGAGAGAAAGTTCATCTCACGACACCGGTAGTACGGGGTCGGGTGCCGTTAAAGACCGGCGACGCATCTTACCCGACCCGCGCCGCGGTCTTCGAAAAGTGAGAACAGACGATGACGAAAGCCGCCAGCGGCGACAGTAAGAGCACTCTGTATTGTTCCTTCTGTGGCAAGAGCCAGCACGAGGTCCGCAAGCTTATAGCGGGACCTACGGTGTTCATCTGTGATGAATGCGTTGAGTTGTGCATGGATATCATTCGCGAAGAACACAAGATTGCGTTTGTGAAATCAAAAGATGGTGTGCCCACGCCGCGTGAAATCCGTGATGTGCTCGACGACTACGTTATCGGTCAGGAACATGCGAAGAAGGTTTTGGCGGTCGCGGTCCATAATCACTACAAACGCCTGAACCACGCCCAGAAAAACAACGACGTCGAACTGGCCAAATCCAACATTCTGCTGGTGGGTCCAACAGGGGTCGGCAAAACGCTGCTGGCCCAGACCTTGGCCCGAATCATCGACGTTCCGTTCACCATGGCCGACGCCACGACCCTGACCGAGGCCGGTTATGTGGGCGAGGATGTGGAAAACATCATCCTCAAGCTGCTCCAGGCGGCCGACTACAACGTCGAGCGCGCCCAGCGCGGCATCGTCTATATCGACGAGGTCGACAAGATAAGTCGCAAGTCCGACAACCCCTCGATCACCCGTGACGTCTCCGGCGAAGGGGTCCAGCAGGCGCTGCTGAAGATCATGGAAGGCACCGTCGCTTCGGTGCCGCCCCAGGGCGGACGCAAGCATCCTCAGCAGGAGTTCCTGCAGGTCGACACGACCAATATGCTGTTCATCTGCGGCGGCGCCTTCGCGGGCCTTGAAAAAATCATTTCCAGCCGCGGCAGGGGCACATCGATCGGCTTCTCGGCCAAGGTGTCCGACCCGGACGATCGGCGCACCGGCGAGGTGCTGCGTCAGGTCGAGCCTGATGATCTGCAGCGTTTCGGCTTGATTCCGGAATTCATTGGCCGTCTGCCGGTGATCGCCACCCTCGACGATCTCGATGAGGTGGCGCTGGTGAGAATCCTCACCGAGCCAAAGAACGCGCTGGTCAAACAATACCAACGCCTGTTCGAGATGGAGAATGTCGGCCTCGCCTTCACCGACGACGCCCTGCGCGCCGTGGCCCGCAAAGCCATATTGCGTAAGACCGGCGCCCGTGGCCTGCGCTCGATCCTCGAAGCCATCCTGCTCGAGACGATGTTCGACCTTCCGACACTTCAAGGCGTCGAAGAGGTGGTGGTCAACACAGAGGTGGTCGAAGGCCGTGGCCAGCCGCTGATGATCTACGCCGAGAAAAAGAGCGGCGCTGCTTCCGCCTGACGTCGCGCGCCCCGGGCGAACCGATGCCGAGCAACCCACTCTTCGACCGCCTGCTGCGCGCCGGCGCAGCGTCGGCGACGGCCATCCATACCGACGCCGGGCGCTACAGCTACGGCGATATCGAGCGCGAGACCGGACGTCTGGCCAACGCGTTGGTCGCCCTCGGCGTCGGGCCTGGCGACCGCGTGGCGGTTCAGGTGGAAAAGTCGGCCGCCAATCTGCTGCTCTATCTGGCTACCGTAAGGGCCGGAGCCGTCTATCTGCCCCTGAATACGGCCTACACCCTGGCCGAAATGGCCTACTTCATCGATGACGCCGAGCCGGCCCTGATCGTCTGCGATCCCTCGGTGAGAGACCGCCTGGCGCCTCTGGCGCGCGGCGCCTCGGTCGAGACGCTGGATCAGGCCGGGGAGGGCTCCTTGCCCTTCCAGGCCACTACTCACGCCGACGCGTTCGAAACTGTCGCACGCTCGCCGGATGACCTGGCGGCGATCTGCTACACCTCGGGCACTACGGGGCGCTCCAAGGGCGCAATGCTCACCCATCGCGCCCTGATGTCCAACGCCGAGACCCTGGTGGATCTGTGGCGCTTCACCGCCGATGACGTGCTGATCCATGCGCTGCCGATCTATCATGTGCACGGCCTGTTCGTGGCCACCAACGTGGTGCTGATGGCTGGCGGATCGATGGTCTTGCGGTCGAAATTCGACGCTGTGGCCGTGATCGAGGCTATGGCTGGCGCAACCTGCCTGATGGGCATCCCGACATTCTACACGCGTCTGCTCGCCAGGCCTGAACTGACCGCCGAAAGGGTGGCCGGCATGCGGCTGTTCATCAGCGGTTCGGCGCCGCTGCTGGCCCAGACCCACCTTGACTGGACGGCGCGCACGGGCAAACCGATCCTGGAACGCTACGGCATGACCGAGACCGGGATGAACACGTCCAACCCATACGGGGGCGACCGCGTCGCCGGTACGGT
The DNA here is from genome assembly GCA_043742805.1 of Caulobacteraceae bacterium. Classification (GTDB taxonomy): domain Bacteria; phylum Pseudomonadota; class Alphaproteobacteria; order Caulobacterales; family Caulobacteraceae; genus Acaudatibacter. Next base: position 5,825 of record JAYTXV010000082.1, read on the forward strand.
CGGCTTTCCGCTGCCGGATGTCGCTCTGCGGATCATCGATGAGCAGACCGGCCGCGAAGTGGCCGAGGGGGAGATCGGTGTCATCGAGGTCAAGGGGCCCAATGTCTGCGCCGGCTATTGGCGCAATCCGGAAAAGACCGAGGAGGCGTTTCGGCCCGACGGTTTCTTCATCACCGGCGATCTGGGTGTGCGCGATGCGCGCGGCTATGTCTCCATTGTCGGTCGCGGCAAGGATCTGATCATTACCGGCGGCCTAAACGTCTATCCAAAGGAAGTTGAGGGCGAGATCGATGACCTGCCCGGCGTGATCGAATCGGCGGTGATCGGCCTGCCGCACGCCGATTTCGGCGAGGCGGTGACGGCCGTGATCGCGGTGGGATCGGGCTGCGATCTGACCGAGCAATCGGTGCTGGAGGCCCTGGGGCCGCGACTCGCCCGTTTCAAACAACCCAAGCGAGTGCTGTTCATCCCCGACCTGCCGCGCAACGCCATGGGCAAGGTTCAAAAAGCGCGGCTGCGTGATGATTACAAAGGCCTTTACGCCTGAACCACGCACACCCCGCCGCCTCGCTTGAACCGGGGCGCGTGAACCTCCACATACGCTCCTGGAACAAAGCCGCCCGGATAGCGGGCGGGCGCGGCTCAGCCAAGCGTGATCGAGCGACGACGCCGGTCCCCGCGCAATCCACCAGAACACTTGGCGCGTAGACATCTCGCGCGCCGGTAAGGAGTGAAAGTCACCATGTCTACGAAAACCGTCCTACCCGTCCTGCCCCTGCGAGACATTGTCGTATTCCCGCACATGGTGGTGCCGTTGTTCGTCGGCCGTGAAAAGTCGGTCCACGCCCTTGAGGAGGTCATGAAGGCCGACAAGCAGATTCTGCTGGTCACCCAGAAGGACCGGGACCAGGACGATCCGGCACCGGCCGATATCTATCAGGTTGGAGTTCTGGCCACCGTCCTGCAACTGCTCAAACTACCCGACGGCACCGTCAAGGTGCTGGTCGAAGGCAAGTCCCGCGCCGCTGTTCTGAAGTTCACCGACCGGGAAGCTTTTTACGAAGCCGAGATCGCCGCGATCGACGAACAGGGTGGTGACGCTCACGAGGCCGAGGCCTTGTCGCGCGCCGTGATCGAACAGTTCGAAAACTATGTGAAACTCAATAAAAAGATTCCACCCGAGGCGACCTCGGCGATCCCTCAGATCAGCGAGCCGGGACGGCTGGCCGACACCATCGCCGCCCATCTGGCGGTGAAGATCCCCGATCGCCAGCAGCTGCTGGAAATCTTCAACGTCTGC
>JAYTXV010000083.1:0-4248 GCA_043742805.1 Caulobacteraceae bacterium
CCGCCCTGGCACGTTGGGGCGGTCGATGCGGTCAAATTGTAACAGACCCGCGCCAGCCGGTCGAAGGCGTCATAGGCATAGGCCGTGACGGCGCCCTTAGCGTCGGTGAGCGTTTGCACATCGTTGTTGGTGGTATGGGTGTATTTGACGGTGTCCTGCTGCAGATTCGTGTCCCACCCGTGAGTTTCGCGATCTTCTAGTCCAGCCGACTCATGGATGTCGTGGACGATCCGATCCAGCCCATTAGCGCCCTGCGTACTCAGGGTGCAGGCGGTGGGTTCGGAACCGAACACCGTTGGATGGTGCTGTCAGTCCAACGGCAACCGGGCTCCGGTTTGGCGCACAAAGTCCGGACCCGACCGGCGTTTATCCCCTGACTGCCCGCCCCTCGGCCGCCTGCGCCAGACCGGGGACAAGTCTACCTTGCGCGGTCCGAACAATTGGGCGAAACGCCAGCGACAGGGCTCCAGCCTGAGGCATGCTGATCTGTGCCGGGCAATTCCGGCCTGCACAATTTGTGTGCCTAATTTATTCCAAAGGACCATCTCGCATGCGCCGACACCTTACTCTTCTCGCCGGCTGCGCAGGGGCCCTGATCATGGCTCACCCATCTGCAGCGCAGGCGCCGCTCGAAGCCGCGATGCCTGCCCTTGTTGCCAACCATACGGCAGAGCGCGTGGGCGCGGCGCCCTCTGGCATGCCCATGCATGTACTCGTGTCGTTGCCGCTACACAACGAAGCCGCGCTGGATTTCCTCATTAGGCAAATCTACACGCCCGGCAGCCCGCAATACAGGCAATACCTGTCCGTTGCGGACTACACCCGTCTCTTTGGACCCACCGAAGCTGAATACCAATCTGCCGCTCATGCGTTTGCGCGTCCTGGACTGCGCGTGACAGCTGATGCGCCGAACCGTTTTCTGATCCAGATCGACGGACAAGCCGGCGACATCGCCCGCGCCTTTCACGTCACCTTCGGCGCATACCGCAATCCTGCCGACGGACGGGTGTTTCACGCGCCCGATCAGGAGCCTAGGATCGATACGGGTGTGCCGGTGCTCAACATCATAGGCCTCGACGACGGCGAAACGCCCCGGCCCCGATTGATCAAATCGCCCGACGGATCCGGCCGCCTGGCGGGTTCCGGCTCCGGACCCGGCGGTAACTTTACAGGCACGGACATCCGCGCGGCCTACTACGGGGCTGGACCCCTTACCGGTGCGGGGCAGTCAATTGGGCTGATGGAGCTGGGCCCCTTCAACCCCGCGGGTCCGCAGGCGTTTTTCCATACTTACGGTCCGGTCAACAGCGTGAAGATCCAGGCCATTTCCACCGATAAGAGCCCGGTGTCATGCACCGCTTGCGACGACAGCGAGCAGGATCTCGACATCGAATACGCTGTCGCCGTGGCGCCCGGCCTGGCCAAGGTGCAGGTCTATGTCGCTCAGAGAGCTGAATCGGCACTCAATCGTATGGCCACGGACAACACTAGCAAACAGCTCAGTACGTCCTGGGGCTGGGGCAAGACGTTCGCGACGGACGACAAGATTTTCAAACAAATGGCGGTTCAGGGGCAGACGATGCTGTCTGCCAGCGGAGACTACTCTTCGCTCGCGGCCAGCGGTGAATGGCCCGAGGAGGACGCAAACATCACTGCCGTCGGCGGAACCCATCTCGACACCACTGGACCGGCCGGGGCTTGGGTTGCAGAGTCCGGCTGGTCCGGCAGCGCCGGCGGGCCCTCACTCGACAAGACCATCAGGATTCCGACCTATCAGAAGCCCTTCATCACGAGCGCCAACAAGGGCTCGACCCGGGTTCGCAACGTGCCCGACGTCGCTGCGGCGGCAGACTATCAGTTCACCATTTGCGACACCAAAGGCTGCTCCACAGGTTGGGGCGGCACCAGTTTCGCCTCCCCGATTTGGGCGGGCGTGATCGCCTTGGCCAACCAAAAGGCCCGCATCGATAGAAAGCCGCCGATAGGCTTCCTCAATCCAACGATCTATGGCGTCGCGGCGAAAACGACGTATCCGCAAGTCTTCCATGACGTCACGCTCGGCGCCAGCGGGTTCTATTCCTGCACGCCTTCATTTGATTTGGTCACCGGTGTCGGCTCCCCGATTGGCGCCCCGCTGATCTCAGCCTTGAACGCTCCGTAAGACAGCTTGGGCGCCGCCAGAGGTAGTGCATCTCGCCGTTGATCTTCACCTAGACCTCGCCCGGATGCCATTTCCAGTCGGTGTAGGCCCGTATGGCGTTGACCCGCTTTCGGCGGATCTCGGCGGCGAACATCGGCCCAAAACGGTTCCACCACTTCCGCACCGTCTCGTGGCAAAGGTCGATACCGCGCTCGTGGAGGAGGTTCTCCACATTTCGCAGGGACAGCGGGTAGTTGACATACATCATCACCACCAGGCGGATGGCCTTGGGAGATGAGTCAAACCAGCGAAACGGGTCATTGGGCGACTTCTTCGGGCGGGCCATTGTCACCGCCTAAACCCCGAATGGGTTTGGGCCAGCTGCGCCTGCCCGGAGACGAGGCGCCGTTGAACTGACAGCACCGGGCCGAGGTAAAATTCGCGCAGTGGCCCGGAGACCCAGGCTTCGCGACCAGGGCCTCCGGACCTAGCAATTTATCTCACAACGGCGACTGGCGTCGGTGACCCTGTCAATAGCGGTCGTTGTTCATGACTTTGGTCCATGCAGCTCCAAAGTCGTCAACGAATTTGCGCTGCGCGCCCTCCGTCGCGTATACTTCCGCAATCGCGCGCAGTTCTGTGTTGTAGCCAAAGGTGAGATCGACAGGTGTCGCGGACCACCTAGTCTGACCGCTCGCGCGATCCTTACCGGTGTACATGGCTCCCTGCGGATCGGACTTGATCCATACAGTATCCATGCTGAGCAGGTTCACGAAGAAATCATTGCTCAGCACGCCCGGCCTGGTGGTGAAAACGCCCGCGCTCGACTGGCCCTCGTTTGCGTTAAGCGCACGCATGCCGCCAACCAAGACTGTCATCTCCGCCGTGTTGAGCCCTAAAGTGCTGGCCTTGTCGACCAGTGCCTCTGGCGGGCTGAGCCGCTGCCCTGGCTGGTAGTAATTGCGAAAACCATCCGCTTTGGGTTCTAGATAACCGAAGCCTTTGACATCCGTCTGTGATTGGGCCGCGTCCATACGGCCAGGCTTGAACGCCAATTTGACCGAAGTCCCCGCGTCGGCGGCTGCCTTTTCAATAGCCGCGTTTCCTCCGAGCACGATGAGGTCTGCCAGCGAAACCGCCTGATCCCGATGATCGCGATTGAAGCGGTCCCGTATGGCTTCCAGTCTGGGCAGCACGCTCGCCAGTTCAAGCGGATCGTTCACCGCCCAGTCCCGTTGCGGCAAAAGCGCCAAGCGGCCGCCATTGGCGCCGCCGCGCCAATCGGTGTTTCGGAAGCTAGCCGCCGCCGCCCACGCCGTTCTCACGAGCTGCGGCACGCCAATACCAGAAGCCATGATCTGGTTCTTCAGATTGCGAACGTCGCCTTCCGAGATCAATTTGCCCTTTGTTGCGGGGATAGGATCTTGCCAGACAAAGTCCTGCGGAGGGATTTCATTGCCAAGATAACGCGCCTTGGGTCCCAGATCGCGGTGGGTCAGCTTGAACCAAACATCGGCGAATTCGTTTTTGAATTGATCAGGATGGGCCCGATAACGCTCGATTGTCGCAAGGTAGGCAGGGTCCATTTTCAGCGATACGTCGGTCGTCAACATCATCGGAGCGTGACGCCTATCGGCATCGAACGCATCGGGAACCAGGTCCTTCGCCTTGGGATCATCCGGCTGCCACTGGGTGCCACCGCCCGGGCTCTTGACCTTGACCCAGTTGAATCTCAGCAAATTGTCGTTGTAGCTGTTGCTGAACCGCGTCGGGCTCTGCGTCCAGGCGCCCTCTAGAGGTGAGGTGATCGCGTCTTTTCCAACGCCGGTTTCGCAATCGCTATGCCAACCAAACCCCTGTTGCTCAATTGAACCTGCCGCCGGTTCCTTGCCCTGACATTGCTTCTGGTTGTGCGCGCTATGCGCTTTGCCGATGGTATGGCCACCTGCGATCAACGCCGCCGTCTCGCGGTCATCCATGCCCATATTGGTGAATGTCTGACGGATGTCATCAATAGCATGGCCCGGATCGTGGTCACCCAAATGACCTTCGGGATTTACGTAGATTAGGCCCTGCGTGCTATTCGCCAGGGGTTCGATCAATTTACC
>JAYTXV010000084.1:0-1689 GCA_043742805.1 Caulobacteraceae bacterium
GCGGCGCCAGATAGCGTCTTAGGTAGACCCTGTCGTTCATCGGGCCTGGAGCACGTCCGAAAAGTCGAGATCGCGGGCGACGAACACCCGGATCGCTCCGCCGGGCTGTACGGTGATGGTGGTGGGGATATCGATATCCTTCTGCAGGGCGACGCTGGCTACGCTGGCCGCCTGCTGCGGCGAACTGATGACGATGCCGTTCACACCACCACTGTTCTGATTGGCCAGGGCCTGGACCGCGCCGTCGATCACGGACAGCAGGATCGCTGCGCCGAAGCGCTGGAAGAAATGGGTGTCGGCCTTGCCCTCCAGACCGCCGCGACCCAGGCGATCGGTTCCGGGCGACCCCAAACTGATCGAGACGCCATCGGGAGTGAGCAGCCGCGACCAGATCACGAAAGCCCGCGACTGACCGTTGGCCACGCCGCTTTTGTATTCGCCGATCAGCCTTGAGCCCCGCGGGATGACCACGGTCGAGCCGTCGAAGCCGCTGACATCCCGGCTGACCACGGCCCGGGCGAAACCTGGCAGGTCGGAATTGATGCCGGTCTCGAGAATTGCCGAAATCACCGTGCCTTGCGGCGCGATCAGCTTGGTATTGGCCAGGCGGGTGGCGCGGGCGGTGTCCACCTGGGCGCCTCCGACGCGCTGGGCGAAGCGTTCATCGGAGCCCAACTTGGCGCCGCCATCCCGCGCCGCCGCGTTGGCGCCTCCGCCGCCGACCGCGGGGCCTGCCGACAGCACCGCAGGCTCGGGCGCGTCGCTCAGGTCGACGACCATCGACGGAGCCCGCAGGCGGGCCTGTTCGTCCGCCGAAGTCGCCGTGCCGCTCTGTGGCGGCGGTTGCGGTGGCGGTTGCTGCGCCTGGACGGGAGACACCGGAGCCGGCGGGGCGGGAGGAGATAGCTGGGCGAGTTGCACCGGGCGAGGTGGCGGGACGATTGATTGCGCCCGGGCGTGGCGTCCGGCGCTGAGCGAAAGATAGACCACCAGGCCCAGGCCGAACGTGCCGGCGACCCCCATCAGGAACCCCCAGGGATTCTCACGCCCCGCCACCGCTGAGGGCGGTCTGGACAGGCGCTCAAGCGCTTCTTCATCATCAAACAGCCTCTGAGAAGATGCGGACTGGGTCATTTGAACAGGCCTCGATGACGTTTGGCCGGCCTGGGGCTTTGCGGCCCGGTGACGAGGGTGGCGTAGCCGTCATTGACGATCCGGGTGACTTCGGCGCCCTGCCTCAGCACGAAGGCGGCGGCCAATCGATCGATCACCAGATATCCGTCCCGCGTGGCGGTGTTGACCACGGCCTCCTTGTGATCAGGGTCGACCGCGAAGATGGCCGGGTATTCGGCCGTCGGGGCAAAGGCGAAATAGGTGGAGCGACCATCGTCGAATACGCGCAGCGGCGTCAGCTTGCCCGGTCCTTCAACGTGATAGGCGTGGTTGAGGTCGGTCGGCAGGGGCCGCGGCGGTATCGGCTTGGGCTCGGCCACCGCCACGAACGGTTGCGGATACTCGAATCGCAGCCGGAAGATCAGGGCGCGATCCACACGTTTCGACGGGCGATGGGCATGGAGATCGAAAACATAGCGCCGCAGATTGGTGATCACCGTCATGTCGGTGGCGCGGCTGACGTCCAGCGGTTTGAGAAACAACAGATTCGCCTTGTGATTGGGCGTGATCTGCCAG
>JAYTXV010000085.1:0-1697 GCA_043742805.1 Caulobacteraceae bacterium
CGAACTTCCACGGGTTGCCCCACAGCGACCTCAACGCTGCGCGTCTACCAATTCCGCCACGACCGCCCGTGGTGAGCCGGGGGGCGTAGCAAAAGGGCCGCCGTTTGTGAAGTCGCGCTTTGCGTTATGTGCGCTGGAGCCCCACATTGGCTGAGTATGACGACAGCTTACACCGCCGAGCCGGCGACCTTTTCACGCCCGGACCAACATACAGTAGGCTGGGCGTGGTCACCCGGCTTGACCCCCTATCCCCGGGCCATGGAAGTCATGGAGCGTCGCGCCCAGGCGATCGCGGAAGGGCGCCTTGGAGAACTGGTCTGGCTCCTGGAACACCCGCCTCTTTATTCCGCCGGCGTTTCGGCCAAGGCGGCCGACCTGCTCCACCCCGATCGTTTTCCGGTTTTCGCCAGCGGGCGTGGGGGCCAGTATACCTATCACGGTCCCGGACAGCGCGTGGCCTACGTAATGCTCGACCTTCGGGAACGCGGCCGGGACACCCGCGCCTTTGTGAACGCTCTGGAGACCTGGCTGATCGGGGCGATCGCCCAGTTCGGCATCACCGGTGTGACCCGCCAATCGCGCGTGGGCGTGTGGGTCGAACGAGATGACGTTCGTCCAGGCCGGGAAGAGAAAATTGCCGCCATCGGCGTGAAGCTTCGCCGCTGGGTAAGTTTTCACGGGATCAGTCTGAATTTCGCTCCAGACCTCGAACACTTTGGCGGGATCGTCCCCTGCGGTGTGACCGAGCATGGGGTCACAAGCCTGGCCGATCTGGGTTTCACAGGGTCAATGGAAGACGTTGACGCTGCGTTGCTATCCGCGTTTCGACCCGTCTTTGGCGAGACCCATCGGGAAACCCCGCCCGATCAGCCCTGACTATCAGGTCTGTTGTGTCGACGCGGCCGACGGGTTTACAAAAGCTGGCCCATATAGAGGCCCCGCTTCCCGCCATGAGAGCTCGGCCTCCAGACCATGCGCCTGATAAATCGCTACCTGTTTCGTCAGCTCATGGTTCCCACCCTCCTCGCGACCGTGGCGCTGTCGGCAGTGGCCATGCTGGCCGAGGCCCTTTCAGCCTTGGGTGTGGTCCTGACTCAGCGTCAAAGCCTTTCGACGTTCGGCAAGGTCGTCCTTTTGGCGATGCCTCAACTCATCGTGCTGGTCCTTCCGATTGCGGTCCTGGTTGGTGGTTTGATCGCCGTCAATCGCCTCCAGCGCGACAATGAGATCACCATCTGCTTCGCCAGTGGCATGAGCCGCTGGCAGGTGATCTCGCCGGCCATTCGGCTTTCAGCCATCATCGCAACCTTCTCGCTGTTGATCACGCTGTGGATACAGCCCCTGTGTTATCGCGCGCTTCGCGACACACTTGTCGGAGTGCGCACGGATTTGGTCGCCAGCCTGATCCGACCGGGCCAGTTCACCCACCCCGCCCCCGGCGTCACCGTCTATGCGACCTCAGTCGATGAGGACGGAACAATCCATAATCTGTTCATCGACCGACGGCTTGATCACGGACGCGACACCACCATCCTGGCGCGGGAGGGACGGCTACAACGGCACGGCGCCGCACCGTTGTTGATACTGCGTCACGGAGCCAACCAGGAGTTATCCGCCACCGGCGTGCTCAACTTTCTGTCCTTTGACAACTATATACTCGACCTCAGTCCGCTGGTGGCCGCCAAGCGCGCCATCAG
>JAYTXV010000086.1:0-7640 GCA_043742805.1 Caulobacteraceae bacterium
CGAAAGTCACCCGATGCTCAGAACCGTCTCCGCCGCTGATGCCAACCGCCAGTTCTCCCAGATTCTCCGGCAGGCCGCTGGCGGTGAAACCGTGCTGATAACCCGCCGTGGCAATCCGGTGGCCCAGATCGGGCCGGTTGGTCCCGCAGGGGCAAGCGATGGGCGCGAGGTGGCTCGGGTGAGGCTGATCGCCACGCTGGAGCGCGGCCTTTCGCTGGGCGGACACCGCTTCAATCGCGACAGTCTGTACGATCGCTAACGGGTGCGCTTCACCCTCGACACCAACGTCCTCGTCTATGCCGTGGACCGGGACGCTGGCGACCGGCATGGCATGGCGGTCGACATCACCCGGCGCGCCGTGGAACGTGATTGCGTCTTGACCCTGCAGGCCCTGGCCGAACTCTTCCGAACCTTGACCGGGCCGCGCCTGCGCCTGGCGCCGTCAGACGCCGCCGAAATCGTCCAGCAATGGCGCGACGCCCTGCCCGTCGTGGCCGCCGACGAAGCCTGCCTGACCGACGCCATGGAGGCGGTGATCCATCATGGCTGGTCGTTCTGGGACGCGATGATGTGGGCGACGGCAAAGCGGCATGGCTGTCGCGTGCTGGTGTCGGAAGACGGTCAATCTGGGCGGACGCTCGGCGGCGTGACTCTGGTCGATCCCTTCGCCGCCGATGTTCATCCGCTTGTCGCGGCAGCCTTGGGCTGAGGTTCCCGATCGGATTTCCCACCAACCTCTGGGCCTAAGATCCGGCTTACCCTACCGCCCCGCCTCATAGTTCAGGATCGGCGACAGCCACCGCTCCGCCGTGCGCGTATCCCAACCCTTGCGAGCGGCATAGTCGGCGACCTGGTCGCGTTCGATCTTGCCGACGCCGAAATAGTGAGCTTCGGGGTGGGCGAAATAGAGGCCCGAAACCGACGAGGCCGGGCTCATGGCGAAGCTCTCGGTCAGGGTGATGCCGGTCGCCGCCTCCGCGTCCAGCAGGCGGAACAGGGTCTGCTTTTCGGTGTGGTCAGGCTGGGCCGGGTAGCCGGGCGCGGGGCGGATGCCCTGATATCGCTCGCTAAGCAGAGCGTCGATGTCGAATTGCTCGGTTTGAGCATAACCCCATAGCTCGGCGCGCACCTTGTGGTGCAAAGCCTCGGCGAAGGCTTCGGCCAAGCGGTCGGCGAGGGCCGCGGCGAGGATGGCGCTGTAGTCGTCGCCGGCCGCCTTGAAGCGGGCGGCGATCTGGGCCTCGCCATGGCCGGCGGTGACGGCGAAGCCGCCGACATAGTCGGGGCCGGTGGGGGCGATGAAGTCGGCTAGGGCCGCGTGGCCCCTGCCCTGGCCCTTCTGCATCTGCTGACGCAGGGTGTGCAGGCGGGCATGCTCGACCGTACGGGTCTCGTCGCTCCAGATCACGATGTCGTCGCCATCGCTGTTGGCGGGCCACAGGCCGACCACGCCCCTGGCCTGGAACCAGCGCTCGTCGATGATCTGTTTCAGCATCACCTGGGCGTCGGCGAACAGGTCGCGCGCCGCCTCGCCAACCACGTCGTCCTCGAGGATGGCCGGGTAGCGGCCGGTCAGTTCCCAGGCCGAGAAGAACGGCGTCCAATCGATATAGCGGGCCAGATCGCCCAGATCCCAACTGTCGAACACCTGTGTGCCGATCAGGCGAGGGCGCGGCGCCTGCCAGGCCTGCCAGTCCAGAGCAATGCGATTGGCGCGCGCGGCCTGCAGCGGCGTGCGGACCTTGGCCTCCTGGGCGCGGCTGAACTGTTCGCGGATGCGGACATATTCCTCGCGCGTGGCAGCCTCGACCTTGTGCTTTTCGGTGGCCGACAGCAGACCCGAAACCACGCCCACCGCCCGACTGGCGTCGAGCACATAGGTGGTGCTGCCGGCCTGATAGGCGGGCTCGACCTTGACCGCGGTGTGGGTGCGGCTGGTGGTGGCGCCGCCGATCAGCAACGGCATCGAGAAACCGCGACGCTGCATCTCGCCGGCCACGAACACCATCTCGTCGAGCGACGGGGTGATCAGGCCTGACAGGCCAACGATATCGACCTTATGCTTGATCGCCTCGTCGAGAATCCGGTCGGCCGGAACCATGACGCCGAGATCGATCACCTCGTAATTGTTGCACTGGAGCACGACGCCGACGATGTTCTTGCCGATATCGTGCACGTCGCCCTTGACCGTGGCCATCAGCACGCGCCCGGCCATCTGGCGGGGCTTGCCCTCCAATTCGGTCTCCATGAACGGCAGCAGCCACGCCACCGCCTGTTTCATCACCCGCGCCGACTTGACCACCTGGGGCAGGAACATCTTGCCGGCCCCGAACAGGTCGCCGACCACGTTCATGCCGTCCATCAGCGGCCCCTCGATGACGGCGATCGGCCGGCCGAGCGTGAGGCGGGCTTCATCGGTATCGGCGTCGATATGTTCGGTTATGCCGTGGACCAGGGCGTGGCTCAGGCGCTCCCCGACCGTGCCCTGGCGCCACCGCAGGTCGACCACCCGCTCGACGGCCTTGCCGCCTTTGTAGTTGGGCGCGATCTCGACCAGGCGCTCGGTAGCGCCGGGCTGTTTGCGGTTGAGGACGACGTCTTCCACCGCCTCGCGCAGCACCGCGTCGATGTCGTCATAGACCGCCAGGTCGCCAGCGTTGACGATGCCCATGTCCATGCCGGCGGCGATGGCGTGATAGAGAAACACGCTGTGCATCGCCCGGCGCACGGGCTCGTTGCCCCGGAAGCTGAACGACACATTCGACACCCCGCCCGAGATCCGGGCGTGGGGCAGTTGCTGCTTGATAGCGCGGGTGGCCTCGATGAAATCGACGCCGTAGTTGTCGTGTTCCTCGATGCCGGTGGCGATGGCGAAGATATTGGGATCGAAGATGATGTCTTCGGGCGGGAAGCCGACCTTGGTGGTCAGCAAGTTGTAGGCGCGCTCGCAAATCTCGATCTTGCGCGCGCGGGTGTCGGCCTGACCCTTTTCGTCGAAGGCCATCACCACCACGGCCGCGCCGTAGCGCAGGCATTTGACCGCCTGTTCGAGAAACTTGGCCTCGCCCTCCTTCATGGAGATCGAATTGACGATGGCCTTGCCCTGGACGCACTTCAGGCCGGCCTCGATCACCTCCCATTTGGAGCTGTCGATCATGATCGGCACCCGGGCGATGTCGGGCTCGGCGGCGATCAGGTTGAGGAAGGTGGTCATGGCGTGGACGCTGTCGAGCAGGCCCTCGTCCATGTTGACGTCGATGATCTGGGCGCCGCCCTCGACCTGATCACGGGCGACGGTCAGGGCGGCGGTGTAGTCGCCGTTGGAGACGAGCTTGCGGAAGCGGGCGGAGCCGGTGACGTTGGTCCGTTCGCCGATATTGACGAAAGTGGGGATCATGCGAGTTCGAAAGCTTCCAGGCCCGATAAGCGCATGGCCGGCGGGCGCTCGGGTGGTTGACGCGGAGTCTTGCCGGCGACCGCGCGGGCTATGGCGGCGATGTGCTCAGGGGTGGTGCCGCAGCAGCCGCCCAGAATGTTGACCAGGCCGCTTTTCGCCCATTCGTCCAGATGCGCCGCGGTCTCGTCGGGTTGTTCTTCGTATTCGCCAAACGCATTGGGCAGGCCGGCGTTGGGATAGGCGGCGACCAGGGTTCCGGCGATGCGCGACAGCTCGGCGACGTGGGGACGCATCAGATCGGCGCCGAGGGCGCAGTTGAAACCCACCGCGAACGGCCGGGCGTGGCGGACGGAGTTCCAGAACGCCTCCACCGTCTGGCCGGAAAGCGTGCGGCCCGAGCGGTCGGTGATGGTGCCGGAGATCCAGATCGGCAGCGGCTCCAGCCCATCGTCTTCCAGGTCCATGATCGCCTTGATCGCGGCCTTGGCGTTGAGGGTGTCGAACACTGTCTCCACCAGGAACAGATCCACTCCGCCCCGGTGCAGCGCCTGGGCCTGCTGGCGATAGGCGTCATAGACCGCCTCATAGGTGACCTGGCGAGCGCCCGGATCGTTGACGTCCGAGGACATCGAAAGCGTGCGGCTCAACGGGCCGATGGCCCCGGCCACGAATCGAGGCTTGGCCGGATTGGCGGCGGTCCAGCGGTCGGCCGAGTCCCGCGCCAGGGCGGCGGCGGCCAGGTTGATGTCGACCACCGCGCTTTCCAGGCCATAGTCGGACTGGCTGAGGCTGGTGGCGTTGAAGGTGTTGGTCTCGGCGATGTCGGCGCCGGCCTCGAAGTAAGCGTCGTGCAGTTCTGTGACGATGTCGGGCCGGGTCAGGCACAGCAGGTCGTTATCGCCCTTCAAGGTCATGGGGTGATCGGCGAAGCGCTGGGCGCGGAAGTCGTCCTCCGACAGGCCCCGGCGCTGGATCATCACGCCCCATGAGCCATCGAGCACCAGGATGCGCTCACGGGCAGCAGCCTTCAGGGCTTCGATGCGTTTCTCGCGTTCGGTGTTCATTTGCGTTCCTCGCGAACCCCGAGCACGCGGCAGATCGCGTAGACCAGATCGGCGCGGTTGAGGGTGTAGAAATGGAAATCGTCGAAGCCCTCCTCCTCCAGGCGGGCGCACATTTCGGCGGCCACCGAGCAGGCGATCAGCCGGCGGGTGTCGGGATCCTTGTCCAACCCGTCGAACAGATTGCCAAGCCAGTCGGGCAAGGCGATGCCGCAGGCCAGCGACATCTTCATCAGCCCCTTGAAGTTGCTGACCGGCATGATTCCCGGCAGCACGGGAATGGTCACGCCGGCCTTGCGGACCTTTTCCACGAAACGCAGGAAGCCATCGATATCGAAGAAGAAATTGGTGATGGCGCGGGTCGCCCCGGCGTCGATCTTGGCCTTGAGAACATCGATGTCATGGGCCACCGACGGGCTTTCGGGGTGGACCTGCGGATAGACGCCGACCGTGACCGAGAACGCACCGACCGCCGCTATGGCGCCGGTAAGCTCGGTGGCGTTGGCGTAGCCGTCCGCCCGGGGCTGGTAGGCGCCGCCGATCTGGCCCGGCGGATCGCCGCGCAGGGCGACGATGTGGCGGATGCCGGCGTCCCAAAAGTCCTGGATCACCGCATCGACCTCGGCGCGGCTGGCCTCGACGCAGGTCAGATGCGCGGCCGGCTTCAGCGTGGTCTCGCGCAGCATGCGCAGGACGGTGCGGTGCGTGCGCTCGCGCGTGGACCCGCCCGCCCCATAAGTGACCGAGACGAACTCCGGAGACAGGGGCTCAAGGCGGCGGATGGCCAGCCAAAGGTTCTCCTCGGCTTCGGGTGTCTTCGGCGGCGAGAACTCGAATGAAATCCGGGGCGGACGGCGTCCGGGACGGCTGGCGCGGGCCACCGGACCGAGGGCGTTGGTATGAAGGGTCATGCGATCAACCGAACAGGGGCGGCGCCGCCCGTTGCTCCCCAGAGTTTCACGGTCAGGCCGCCAGGCGCGGCGGGCGGCAAGGCTCGAATCTGGAAGCCCGTCAGGCCGGCGGCGGACAGCCAGCGCTCGATCTCCGAATCCGAGAAGCCAAGCCGACGGTGACGATGTTCGGCGCGCAGAAATTCGAGGTCATGCGGGGCGAAGTCGATGATCAACAGCCGCCCGCCCGGCGCCACCAGGCGCGCGGCCTCGCTAGCCGCCGCCGCCGGATCGGCCAGATAGTGCAGAACCTGATGGACGATCACCAGGTCGGCGCAGCCATCCGCCAGGTGAGTCTTGAGAATATCGCCGTGGCGAAGCTCGCAGGCGCGCAGGCCGGCGGCGGACACCTGCGCGCGGGCGAGGCTGAGCATCTGACGAGAGAGATCCAGGCCGATCGACGCTTTGGCTTTGGACCCGAGCAAAGTGAGCATCCGCCCGGTGCCGGAGCCAAGGTCGACGAGGCGCTCGAAGGGCCCCTCTCCGGCTGCCTCGAGGATGGCCGCTTCGACGGCGGCCTCGGCCGTGTGCAGCACACGCATCTCGTCCCAGCGCTCGGCGTTGTCGGCGAAATAGGCCGACGCCTGGCCGGCGCGTTCCTCGCCGACCCCGGCCAGACGCTCAGCGTCCAGTTCCAGGGTGACGTCATCCGGGTTGATCAGGGCGAGGGTCTGATCGGTCAGGGCGCGGGCCGGGGCCGCGCCGGAAAGGCGGTAGAACACCCAGGCGCCATCCGGAAAACGCTCGACCAGCCCCGCTTCGGCCAGGAGCTTCAAGTGGCGCGACACGCGAGGCTGGCTCTGGCCCAGCACGCGGCACAGTTCCAATACCGCCAGTTCCTCGCGCGCCAGCAGGGCGAGGATACGCAGCCGCGTCGGCTCGGCCGCCGCGCGCAACATCCCCACCGCCTGATCGGAGGTCAAAACCATAGTGATATAAGGATATCTTTATATTAAGATGTCAAGCCGGGCGACGGCCCCGGAACGTCCGCCGCGCTCACTTACCCGCCCGGGGCGATGGGCGATTCGATGGACTCGCCGAAGGTCGATGACCGGCCAGAGTTGGAGACCACACCGACGGCCAGATGGTATAGGGACTGTCGCCGCCGGGGATGACGCTGGGATCGTAGGTGATCACTATGGCGCAGCCTTTACTCATCGCCCTCCTGCTCACCCCAATCACCGCCATCACGACCATCGAAGGGCGGCATCAGGGCGATCAGGGCAAAGATCGCGCCGACCACATAGATCATCGCCACCGCCTCGCTCAGGCTCGGCCCAGGTGAGCTTGCCGAGTCCCGGTTCGACAGCTGTTCGGGCGACGGGGTCCAGCCCACCGGCATGGCGCCGGTAGTTCCGCAGCGGATCGGAGAGCCCGCGCCGTCGAGGCAAGTCGGGGCCGCCAAGGCGGCCGGGGCGGCGAGCAACGCGCCTGCCACGGCCATGAGCAGGATCGACAGGCGCATCGGGCGGACCCTCAGCTCAAGGCAAGCCCTTGGAGATTGCCCTCGGCGCGCCAGTCGGCCAGCTTCTCAAAGAACTTCAGGGGTCCGGCTCCATACATGTCGGAGAAGAAGCCGCCGCGCGTCCCCACGTTGCCTTCGTTGTTGTAGTAGCCGGGCGTGCACTCGCGATAGAACCGCTCGCCAAGGCGCGCGAGGCCATGAATCTCGTCGACATAGGCCTGCTCGGCCTCGGCGGTGGGTTCCAGGGTCTGATGGCCCAGCGCCTTGGCCCGGGTGATCATATGGGTGACGTGACCGGCCTGTTCGTTCAGCGCCTGCGGCACGCTGATGGTGATGGCGGTCTGGGTAAACCCAAGAAAGAAGCAGTTGGGGAAGCCGTGGGTGGTCAGGCCGTGCAGGGTGCGCAGCCCATCCCCCCAGTGCTCCGACAGGGTGACGCCGCCACGACCGATGATGTCATAGCCGGCCCGGCGGGTGTAGGCGGTCCCGACCTCGAAGCCGGTGGCGAAGATCAGGCAGTCGAGCTCATACTCCTGGCCGTTGGCCACCACCCCGCGCTCGGTCAGCGCCTCCACGCCATGTCCCTGGGTGTCCACCAAGGTGACGTTTGGCCGGTTGTAGGTCTGCAGATATTCGTCGTGGAAACAGGGGCGCTTGCAGAATTGCCGATACCAGGGCTTGAGCAGCGCCGCGGTGGCCGGGTCCTTGACGATCGCGTCCACCCGGGCGCGGACCTGATTCATCTTTTTGTAGTCGGAGTACATCAT
>JAYTXV010000087.1:0-11814 GCA_043742805.1 Caulobacteraceae bacterium
GCGCCCGTGATATCGGTTGGATTGGACTCACTCGCAAAATACTTGCCAAAGTTCAGACCGGTCGACGCCAGATTACAATGGGCGCTCTCGGCCGCGTCCGCGGTCGGCTGACCAACAGTCAAGGCGGCAACAGTAACCATGCCCATAATCAAATTGCTGACAGTCATCATCTGCAAAGGAGCGGCCCAATGTGGGGGATATCGCCCTTGATCGGCAGATATTCCACGGAGACGGAGCAAGCGCCTCCCTCTGCTAGTTCAACCTGCACCTGGTTCAATCGCTTCAGTCCCGTCAGGTAGACTTGGCCATCATAGCCAACTGGCACGGGTTCCTCGCCCTTCACATGAGCGACGGAACCCAGAGGCACAGGCTGCCCGTCTGGCCGCCTGAGGGTGACCAGCGCTCCATATGACTTTAGCACCCTGAAGTCGACGACGACACCGGCACGGCTCTCCGGACGAATGAGATGGGCGACTTCGCCGACAGAAAGATCGATAGGCAGTTGTGTAGCATCGATTTCGACCTTGTTGTTCTCAAACGCCCGCAATGAGGGGATCAGCAGATGCCCTCTGCTATCAGTTGTACCGAAGGGTCGGTTTTCGTAGAGAACGGGAACGCCGCCCACACCGCCGGTTGAGACCACGGCAAAGCTGTCATTGATTGTGTCGCTGCCAAACAGGCCGCCCCCAGTGAACGCAAGGGCTCCGCGCAAGCCGGCGCGGCCAACGACGCTGTTTGACGAGTTTTCAAGCCCGACGCTGGCCTTGCCCCAGCGACCGAGATATTCGCCTTCCAATGTGCGGCGTGACGTCTCCCCTTCGCTGTCTACGGCGCGGTATCCAAATTGGCCCTCCCGAACGGCCGGCTTATCGACCTCGACAAGTGAAGCCACACCACTCTGGTCTACCGCCACACCGGCCATTGCAGATATGTTAGAGCCGAAATGAATGCTGAAGCCAAGTTGAACACCATAGTTGTGAGAGGCGCCCAGGTCTCCGAAGGTCGTTAGATTGACTGCAATACGATGGGCTACAGTGGCGCTGTAGCTGGCGGTGATGAAACTGATGTTCGCCGCCGCGAGAAATGGCCCCGCTTGTGATCCTATCCCGGCTCTAGCATTTGCCGGGTCAAGGGTGGCGGATTGTCTTTGGTAAGTGTAGGCGATGCCAAGATTGCCCAACGAGCCCAGCAGGTGGCTCGCGCTGGCGGTAAGGGCGGCGCGCGGCGCGGCCGTTCCATTGATTGCGGCCACGTCTCGATATCCGGCGGTCGTTGCATTGGCTGACAGGGCGACACTGAAATCGGTGGACTGGTGCTGGAAGCCTAGCGAGACGAGCCCTCCGGTCGACGGCGCCGGGGCTGTTTCGACCCTTCGGTCGCGATTGAGGCTGCCCGCCACCGCCACGCTCATAACCCCCAGCGTTCCGATCTGCAGGTCGCCGCCGACACCAATCAATCCAAGACCGTTTCCGCCTTCAGCGTGGCCCTCGAGTGTCAGCCTGTCCGACAGGCCGTAGCGAAGAGAACCCGACGCTGCCCAGCCGTTGTAGTCGTTGCTGATTTGTCCGAAGTTTCGCCGGACCGACCCGGCTTCGAGGGAATAGCTTGCCAGCCCTCGCCTCAGCAGCACGGCGCTTGCATAGAAAGGAAGCGTGACGACGGTCTGCCTGCCCAGCGCATCGACGATGGTGACAGCGATTTCGCCCGCGCCCGTCACCACGGGAAGGGCGCGAAACTGAAACGGGCCTGGTTGAACGGCGCCGTCGAACTGACGCACTCCGTCAACGACGACCGCAACGGTTGAGGGTACGGCGGCTTGGGCGCTTATATTCGGCAACGGATAGGTGACCAGGTCGGGGCGAACGGAAAAGTCACTCGCGACCTGGCCGCCACCGAGGCGCACGGCACGGGTCCATGGCAACGCGCCGGTCACTACGTCGCCTGCACGCCAAACCCGGTCCGTATTCGTGTCATAGAATTGATAAGTGCTCTCCAGGCGAAGGAACGACCGCTGTTGACCCGTCGGGGCGAAATTGATCAAACCCGACGTCAGGACCGCGCCGAACCGGCCGAATACGCGCATGTCCATGAGCGCCCCGCCGGTCGCACGACTTCCATCATATGTTACTGAAGCATCGTAGTTGAGCACGGCTCCAAAGCGAGCCGGGGTGATCGGCGCAAGCTCACCCGCATTTTGATTCTGCAGCGACGTCGGCGCCAGGGCCGTCATAGGTGCGGTGACCAGCAAGGCCTGGTGTGTATCATCGACGGTGACGTTGACGCCCGGAAGGGTCCTTAGGCCGACCATGTCGTCGGGCGTAGTCACGCTCGGGACGGCGAATCCGAAGTCGATGAGGTCGGACCGCTTGGCGTAGATTTCGCCGCCTCGCTCGATGAACTCGCCGACCCTGCCTGTTGCTCGGCCATTGAGGTTGAGTTCAAGCACCATCTGGCGGTCGGCCGCCCAGGCTTGCCCTGCTGGCATGGCAATCAAGAAAATAAGTCCGGCGATCAGCCGTCGCCGCGCCGACATGGCTTTACGTCAGAGGTATCAGCTTGGAATCATTTTTTCCCGATTGCCCTGACAGATTCAACTGGAGTGGGCTGGTCACCCGCGAGCCAGCATCCTTGACCAGCCAGTGGCGAACCGCCCCGGGCAAAACATAGGCATTTCCGCCCTGGGGAGAGGCTCGCAGCTGCGTCCCATCAGTTAGGCCAACCGCGATTACGCCAAGTCGCGCGTAGACCGGTCCCGTATTTCGAGCAGTGAGTATAATGTCCTGCGGCCCATCTCGGCGGGCCTCCCATTGGAGCGCTGGCCCAAGCGGCCCCTCCGATCTATTGGCGGTCGGTGGCGAGAATATCGGTATGGAAAGCCGGAGCGCCATGACCACATGCCGCCCTGGGCCCACTGGGGGAGGCACCTCGTTGATCAGCATTCGGTAGTTACGTTCGGCGGATGTGGCCCCGCCCCTCAACAACAGCCTAATCGTCTGGATTTGACCAGGCATGCTGGTGAAGATGGGCGGCGAAACAACGACTTCGTCGGTCGGATCCATTACATCCTGGTCGCCTGCCTGCGACCATCGATAAACCCTCAACTGCACAGCGGTCGGCGCGTCGCTGCGATTGGCGACTGTGACCGTCGTTGTGGACTGTTTTGCTGCGAGTTCGACTATAACAGGCGAAACTTCGAGATACGCCGCCTGCGCATTCCCCGCAGCAAAAAGTCCAATCGCGACGGCGACAGCAAGGCTGGCGATCCGATCCACGAAAAGGCTACTGTCCAACGTGGGACCGCCACCGCACCTAGTAGGTCACGGTAACTGTAACGGAGTCCGTGTAGCTGCCTACAACAATCGATTGGCCTGAAGGAATCTGTCCATAGACAGTGTAAGCGACCGCAGTACCAGTGCCGGTTCCACTGGTACCGGTTGCCACTGTCGTGCCCCATGGGAGCGTCCGGCCTGCGTCCGTGAAGACATTGTAGTTAAGATAGCTTCCGGGGACCGGTGTAGACGAGATTACCCGACGCTGAGCTACCGAGGCATTCTGTCCGGCATCCAGGCTGACGGTATAGCTACCGCCGATGGTGCAAGTGACATTGATCGTACCGGTGCCATTCGTGACACCCGACACCGCAACCTGGCCGAAAGCCAAAGGTAACGTGCTGACCGAACAGGCGTTAGTAATCAAGGCCGTAACGGGCATAGATGCGGTTTGGGTCAAAGCCCATGCCGACCCAGAGCTTAGAACGCAGGCCAAAGCGGCCGCGCTGATGAAATAATTTTTCACGATATAATTTCCCAATTGTGAGATGCGGCGATCAGTAAGTCAC
This sequence comes from Caulobacteraceae bacterium, assembly GCA_043742805.1. Taxonomy (GTDB): domain Bacteria; phylum Pseudomonadota; class Alphaproteobacteria; order Caulobacterales; family Caulobacteraceae; genus Acaudatibacter. The sequence goes on from JAYTXV010000087.1 coordinate 3,839, forward strand.
AGTGACTTGGATCGTATCAAGGTAAGCGCCAACGACGATAGTCTGGTTCGCCGGAATTTGGCCGTAAACTATCAACGGCTGTGGCAATCCAGTGCCAATGCCGGTCACTACATTTGGCGATGCGGCTAACCACGGTATGGACCGGGCCGAATCTGAATAGACATTGTAACTCAACACATTGTTACTCAGTAAGCTGGTCAGATTTCGCTGCGAGCCGGTCGCATGCAGACCGCTGTCCAATGAGACAGTGTAGGTTCCGCCAATAGTGCAGGTGACATTTACGGCGCCGGTGCTGTTGGTCACCCCAACAAGCGACAACTCGGCAAACGCCAGCGCCACCGTATTGACTGAACACAAATTCGTAATAATGGCGGTCACGGCCATAGGCGCAGTCGCCGTTGCGGCGAGACCGCTCGACGAAACGCCGCACAGTGCTACTGCTATAGCTAAGGCCATACGGCCCTGAAGTTTTTTCATGCCGATGCCCCGGGGATCAAATTTAAATTCGATCCACAATTGCTGCGTATGATGAATTTCTGCCTTCTGCAACAGGAAATTCTACAATTTGGCAACATTTAGCCGACACCCAGGATTCCGATGGCGCGCCGGGTCTGCGGGCATCAAGTCGCGCCTGCTAACCCGAACTTCGCCATGTGTTCACCGACGGCGCCTGCACCGGGGAGAGGCTCGAAGTCGCCCTTCAGGGCGGGGACGACTGGACCCTCGAGATCGTCAAGCGATCAGACACCGCCAAAGGCTGTGAACTGCTATCCAGGCGATGGGCCGTCGAGCAAACCGTTGCCTGGATCGGACGTAACCGCCGCCTCGCCAAGATCTTCGGGGAAACTATCGAAAGCTCAGCCCCATGGTTGATGCTCGCCTCCGTCCAATTCATGATCCGACGGCTATCCAACCCCTCATATCTTTCATAAACATTTTGCATCAGACTGTCAGAAACGCAGTTTCACACCGCCATGGGCGGAAATCGGCGGCGCCGGACTCTGGAAGCGGGGATTCACGCCCACGCCATCCGTCGGCACGCCGGGCGCCCCGACGCCGGTGGGATCGCCCAAAACCCCGAAAGTGGCGTAGCGGGCGTTGAAGGCGTTATCGACCATGACGAACAGCGAAATTCGCCGCGTCAGATTGAGCGTCGAGTGTAGGTTGATCACCGCATAGCTTGCCAAAGGTGCGAGTTGGTTGCTTTCGTCCCCGCGATACAGTTGCTCGCTGAGCCATGCCAAGCCTAAGCCCGCATTCCAGCCACGTCGAACTTCATAGTCCGCCCCAAGTTTCAGACGGTACTGTGGAATGCCCGGCAGGGAATCGCCTGGGCGGACGTGGATGTCGCCCGAAGCATCATGGAACGGGTTGGACGCGGCAGGCAGATCGAACGGAGACCGGAAAGTCGCTTCGATGTAGCTAAAGCTGGCGTAGGCGCTGAGCCTCGCCCCGGCGTAGCGGGCGCTCAGCTCGAGGCCCTCCCGGCGCGTGCCGCCGATGTTCTGGAAATAGCCGGTGCTGAGGGAGGTGGCGACGGCGTAGATGTCGTCGTGAACATCGGTTCGAAAATAGCCCGCGCTCCAGGCCAAACCGCCGCCGGCGATGGTGAAGCGACCTCTCAGTCCGGCCTCCCAGGTTCGCGAGACCACCTGTTTGAGCGTCGGGGGATCACTGGCCAGGGACGAGGGCAGTAAGCAGGGGATAAGCGGGTTTGAGCACTCGATCTCGCTGGCGTTGGGAACCCGACTGCCTTCGGAATACCCCGCATATACTGTCAGGCCGCGCCCGAACCGATAGGTCGCGCCCACGGCGGGATTGAACCGCTGGTAATGGTTCTTGCCGTTCAGGTTGTCGCCAAGGCGATCGGTCAAACCGATCCGCGCGCGATTAAATCGGCCGCTGGCCGTAACGGCTAACCTGGGGGTCAGATTGAACGTATCGGTGGCGTAAACGCCGACAAAGGTCGAAGCGGCGTGCAGGCTCACCGGCGTGGCGTTGAAGGACGTGTCTTCCGGCGTTTCCACGAACAGGCCCGAGGGCGCCACACGCAAGGCGGGGTCGATGCCCCCAACCTCGACCGAGGACGAGAAGTCAGTTGACGCCGAATCGAGGCTCACACCCGCGGCGAGATGGTTTTCCCGCCCCAGAAACTCAACCGTCGAAATCATCTGGAGGGAACCTCCCAACGTGTTCGAACTGATCTTTTCCAGGTCGTTCTCGCCGATGGGCTTCGTGCCGCCATCGGAGATATCCGGGATCAGGTGTCCCGCGCTATCGGTTACAGGGGTCAACCCATCACCCTGGCAGAGGTGACCCGCGTCGGGGGCGGCGGCGCAGGCGACGTAGTTGGTCGTGTTGCCATTGACGACGTTCTTCCGGAAGCCCCGATAGTATAATGCGCCCTGCAGGATCAGGGCCGGCGCGACGGCGTAGGAGCCGTTTAGCGTAACGAACGCCAACCTGTTTTCATTTTGCTGGGGACTGGTGAAGACTAACGCCCGGTCAAAAGCCAGTTCCTGAGCCGGCGTGGCGGATTCGCCATCCAGGCGGTTATCGGCCAGGGTGACGGCCAGATCGAGGGTCAGCTTGCCTACCCGCGCGCCCAGGTCGCCATAGACGTTCCGCAGACGATTCGACGAAAAAGCGCGCCAGCCGTCCTCGTCCAGGACACGGCCGGCCAGATAAGCGCTCAGGGTTCCATTGTTGACCCCGAACTCGGCCGCCGCCTCGCGCCGCCCGAAGGACCCGCCCGAAATCAAGGCGTCGCCCCCTGGATCGGAGAAACCGGTCTTCATATCCACGACCAGCGACCCGCCCAGGGCGTTGAGGCCGAAGACCGGATTGGCGCCCACAACGTCCAGTCTATGGATCGCGATGTCGGGTATCAGATCCCAGTTGACGGTCTCGCCAAAGGCCTCGTTGATCCGCGCGCCGTTCTGATAAACGGCGACGCCTTGTGGGGTACCGAGCACCGGCGAGGCTTCGAAACCGCGGATCGTAATATCCGGTTGAAAGGGATCATCGAGGCTGTCGTTGATGGATACGCTGCCCAGGCGGTCGCCAAGCGCGCCGATGATACTGGGCGTACCGACCCGCGCCAGATCCGTCGCCGATAAGGTCTGGGTGTTGGATGGCATCTTGTCGATATCGATACCCGTGCCGGGCAGTGGCGTGACGGCAATCACCGTGATCCCCGCCGGTTGGGCGCCATCGCCCGATGCGGGCGGGATGCCGGCTTGGGCTCCAGCGACAAGACTGAGCGGGAAAAGTAGCAGCGCGACGAACTGGCGGATTGCGGACTCTCGGGAAAAGGCCAGGTCGATACAAGAACCCGTGGCTGGAAATCAAAAACATACAAGGCTCTTCGCGGTCGCGGATCAGCACCGGCCCGGCAATACAATCCCCTTGGGGAAACCTTCTATACGGTAGAAGCCGTGAGCCTCGAAACCCCCACCCCCGATCCGGTCAATCGCACCATGATCACCCTTACGGTGATGCTGGCCGCGATCATGACCATGCTGGATTCCACCATCGCCAATGTCGCCCTGCCGCACATGGCCGGATCGATGTCGGCATCGGGCGACCAGATCAACTGGGTCCTGACCAGCTATATCATTGCCGCGGCGATCATGACGCCGGTGACTGGCTGGTTCGCCGGGCGGCTGGGCGTAAAGCGCATGTTCCTGATCGCCATTGTCGGCTTCACCATCGCCTCGGCGCTTTGCGGCGCGGCCCAGAATCTGACGCAGATCGTGCTGTTTCGAGTGCTGCAGGGGATGTTCGGCGCGGGGATGATGCCGTTGTCCCAGACAGTGATGCTCGATACCTACCCGCTCGAAAAACGCGGCCAGGCGATGGCGATCTGGGGGATGGGGGTCACGGTCGGGCCGATCCTGGGACCGGTGATCGGCGGCTGGCTGACCGATGATTTCAGCTGGCGATGGGTGTTCTTCATCAACCTGCCGATCGGCGTCCTTTGCGTGGCGGGTGTCGCGGCCTTCATGCCGCGCAACCGGCCCACTCATCGGCGGCCGTTGGAATGGATCGGCTTCCTGCTGCTGGCGATCGCCCTGGCGGCCTTCCAGCTGATGCTGGACCGCGGACAGGAAAACGACTGGTTCGCCTCGCCCGAAACCATCGCGGAGGCCGTGACGGCCGCCTGCGCCTTGTGGATGTTCGTGATTCATACCGCGACCGCCCGCCACTCGTTCCTGCCCGTGGCGCTGCTGGGGGATCGCAATTTCGTCACCGCCACCCTGGTCAATCTCTCGCTGGGCCTGCTGGTGTTTCCGGTTATGGCGATCCTGCCGCCGATGCTCGAGACTCTGATGGGCTATCCGGTTCTGACCACCGGCCTGGTGACCGCGCCCAGGGGCCTGGGCAGCATCGTTTCGATGTTTGTGGTCGGGCAGATCATCAACCGCGTGGACGCCCGGATCCTGATCCTCACCGGCCTGGGTGTGTTCGCTCTGTCGTTCCGGGCCATGAGCCATTTCGCCCTGAACATGGATTGGCAAGCCGTCGCCACAACCGGATTCATCCAGGGTCTGGGTACCGGCATGGTTTTTACCCCGATCACGGTTCTGGCGTTTGGCGCGCTGCGCCCTGAGCTGCGGCCCGACGCAACCGGTTTCTTCGCCCTGCTACGCAGCGTCGGCAATAGCGCTGGAATCTCACTGATGCAGACGGGCTATACGCGGCTGACGCAGACCGTGCACAGCCGTCTGGTGGGAGGTCTGAGCCCGGAAAACCCCGTCGCACGGGCTCCGGACCTCGCAGCGCCGCTAAGCCTGTCGACCCAGTCGGGGATGGTGGCGCTGAACGAAGAGGCCACGCGCCAAGCCTCGATGGTCGCCTATGTCGACCTTTACCATCTGCTGTTCCTGACCGCCTTGGGGATCATGCCGCTGATCCTGTTCCTGCGACCCATCAGTCTCGCCCCCGCCAGCACGCCGATCGCGGTGGAGCACTAACCGGCGCCGCGAGGCGATGGGCTGGCTCCGCTGTCGCCAAATCCTCGAACTGTCTGGATGACGGTTTTGCTCGGCCGGGCCGGGCCGTGTTAGTCATCAGTCGAATATTTAAAAAGGAACACGGTCTCGGCATGGACTTTTCCGGTTCGAGCGTTCTGTGCGTCGGCGATCTGATCCTCGATCGATTTGTCTACGGTCAAATCGATCGCATATCACCGGAGGCGCCGGTCCCGGTGCTGCGGCTGACGCGGACTACCGAAATGCTGGGTGGCGTTGGCAATGTGGCCAACAATATCGCCGCGTTGGGCGGCCAGGCGATACTGGTCGGACTGATCGGCCGCGATTCCATGGCCGGCGCTATTCGCGGCTTGTTGACCGACACAACCGCCATATCAGCGCGACTGGTCGAGACAGGGCGGCGACCGACGATCTGCAAGACTCGCTACGTCGCCTCGGGGCAACAAGTGGTGCGAACCGACGAAGAGCTTCTTCTGGCCCTGGACGGGACCGAGGAATCCGCCCTGATCGCGGCAATTGATTCCGCCGCTGCCGGCGTCGGCGCCATCGTCTTGTCAGACTACGGCAAGGGTGTGGTCACCGAGCGCGTGATCTTACGTGTCGTGGAACTGGCGCGGGCCACGGGCACACCGATTTTTGTCGACCCCAAATCAGATGACTTCAGCCGCTACCGTGGTGTCGCCTGTTTGACGCCCAACCTGAAGGAACTGGCAGCGGCCGCGCGGATGCCGGTGGACGATGAAACAGCGGTGATCGCCGCCGCGCGTAAGGTTATGAAAGACGCCGCCACGGCGAGTATCTTGGTGACCCGGGCGGAAAAGGGCATGATCCTCGTCGAGGCCGACGGGTCGGCGCACGTGGTTTCGGCGCGAGCGCGGGAAGTCTTCGACGTTTCGGGCGCCGGCGACACGGTCATCGCAACCATGGCTCTGGCCCACGCCAGTGGCCGATCACTCGCCCAGTCAATGGTGATCGCCAACGCCGCCGCCGGCGTGGTGGTCAGCAAGGCCGGAACCGCGACAGCGCACATCGCCGAGGTGATGCATGAGCTCGGCGCCGGCGAACAAGGTCAAACCGAGACACCAGGGTTGTCCGATGTGAATCTCGCGACCAATCTCGTCCGGCACTGGAAGAGCCTCGGCCTCACCGTGGGGTTCACCAACGGTTGTTTCGATCTGATTCACGCCGGCCATGTCACTCTGCTGGCCGCCGCCAGGGCGCAGTGCGATCGGTTGGTCGTCGCCCTCAACACCGACGCCAGCGTCAGTCGATTAAAGGGACCTACGAGGCCGATCAATTCACTCGACAAGCGGGCGCAGGTCATGGCGGCCGTCCGATATGTGGATTGCGTCATCGCCTTTGACGAGCAGACGCCTATCGACCTGATCAGGCGACTGGCGCCTGACGTGCTGATCAAGGGCGCTGACTATACGATCGAGACCGTGGTGGGCGCGGATGTTGTCATTGCCGCTGGTGGGCGGGTCTACCTGGCGCCGCTGGTGCAGGGGCAATCCACCACCAATATCGTGCACCAAATCCGCGCGCCGAACACCAACGCAGCGCCTTAGCGGCACCCGCCCCTGCCGCCACGCCTAGGACGTCACCCTCAACGGATATTGTTCCGAAGGCGACCGTGGCCAGCGAGTCCAGGGTCAGCTTTCAGCTATTCATCGGTAACCAGCATCAACCTTTAAACGACGAGGACCCGCGCCATCGCCTCAGCCACCCGGATCCCGTCCACTGCTGCGGAGAGGATGCCCCCGGCATAGCCGGCTCCCTCCCCCGCCGGATACAAGCCCGCGGTGTTCAGGCTCTGGAAATCCAGGGCCCTGGCGATCCGGACCGGTGACGAGGTGCGGGTCTCCACCCCGGTGAGCACGGCGTCGGGGCTGTCGTAACCCGGGATTTGGCGACCGAAAACCGGCAGGGCTTCGCGGATCGCTTGGATCGCGTAGTCGGGCAGGCAATCGGCCAGATCGGTGGGACGAACGCCCGGCTTGTAGGACGGAACCACCGATCCCAGTTCGGTCGACGGGCGACCGAGCAGAAAATCCTCCAGCCGCTGCGCCGGGGCCGCATAGGTTTCGCCCCCGGCGACGAAAGCCCTGGCTTCCCAAAAGCGCTGGAGTTCAATCCCGGCCAACGGATGCGTCGGAAAATCGTGTTCGGGGGTTATCTCCACCACGATTCCGGCGTTGGCGTTGCGCTCGTTGCGGGAATACTGGCTCATGCCATTGGTCACCACCCGGCCGGGCTCCGAGGCGGCCGCCACGACCGTGCCTCCGGGACACATGCAGAAACTGTATACTGTCCGGCCGTTCGAACAGGCGTGGGAGAGCTTGTAGTCGGCCGCGCCGAGATCTCGATGGCCGGCATGGGTTCCGAAACGCGCCCGGTCGATCACGGACTGGGGATGCTCGATGCGGAAGCCCATGGAAAAGGACTTGGCCTCGATGTAGACGCCTCGATCGTGGAGCATCTCGAAGGTGTCCCGGGCGCTGTGGCCGATCGCCAGCACCACGTGATCACTCCGGATCGTCTCGTCGTTCTCAAGGGTGACGCCGCGGACCCGCCGCGAACCATCGTCGTCAACCTCGACGAGAAGGTCCGTCACCTTGCTCTGGAAGCGATATTCGCCGCCCAGCGCCTCGATCGTGCGCCGCAAGCTCTCCACCACGGTCACCAGCCGGAAGGTGCCGATGTGGGGGTGGGCCTCGGTTAGGATTTCCGGCGGCGCCCCGGCTTTCACGAACTCGGCGAGCACTTTGCGGCCGAGATGGCGAGGGTCCTTGATCTGGCTGTAGAGCTTGCCGTCGGAAAAGGTGCCCGCGCCGCCCTCGCCGAACTGGGCATTGGACTCGGGATCGAGCACGCCGCGCCGCCACAGGTCCCAGGTGTCCTTGGTGCGCTCTCGCACCACCTTGCCGCGGTCCAGGATGATCGGGCGATAGCCCATCTGGGCGAGCAGCAGGCCGGCGAACA
>JAYTXV010000088.1:0-7393 GCA_043742805.1 Caulobacteraceae bacterium
CGACGCCGAGGCGGCGGGATCGTCGGCATGCAGCCGTTCCGCCATCTCAGCGATCGCCTCGCAGAAGGGCGTCACGCGTGCCTGCTCTCCGCTCGTGCATAGCCAGGCGATGAGAGCCCCCGCCCCGCCACTGGCAAAGGCATCAAAGACGGTGGCGACGACCTTATCGAGAGGGGCGCGCCCGGCCCGGAAATCCACCAACTCGGCTTCTACGGCCGCGATGGTGTCAAGAATGATCAGTTCCGCCAACGCTGCCTGTAGGCCGCCAGCAGAGCCGAAATGGTGGGTAACGTTACCGTGCGCCATCCCCAGGCGTGCTGCGACGCCCTGCAAGGTGACGCTAGCGGCGCCTTGAGTGAGCAGTATCTCACGCGCGGCTGAAAGTGCCTGCGCTCTGACCTCCTCTGGCGCGCGGCGCCGACGTGTGCTTGCCACGAAGACTCCTATTGTCACCGCTGACAATAGCGGTTAAGCCCAATTTATACGGATTTTCGACGGCGATGGCTACGTCTCGCGCAAGGCGAAAGGGGAACCTCGCAACTTTCGCGGATCAGTCGTTAGCGTTGGTCACACCGCACCAGGAGCCTGCCATGACCTTAATTCTTCCCCTCACTACCGGCGCGACCGCTCTATCGGCGCTCGGCCTTCTGGCGCTTAGCATTCCAGTCAGCGTTCGTCGTTTGACCACCGGGATCAAGATGGGAGCCGGTGTCGATCCGTCTCTTGAGAGCCGGATCAGGGCCCAGGCGAACTACGTAGAATATGTCCCGCTATTTTTGATTGCGCTGGGTATAGCCGAACAATCCGGGGCAGCTCCGATTGCCGTTTCGACGGCGATTGCTCTGATGCTGGTGGGCCGATTGCTTCACGCCATCGGCATGCTGACCCAGGCGCCGATGCGGCCGCGAGCGATCGGCATCGTGTTGACCTGGGCGGCCCTTCTCATTCTCGCCGGGACACTGATCTTTGCTCTTTTGACCGCGAACGACGCGTCGCCTTCTTCCCTCCTGAACTCAAGGAATCCGATCTGATGAACCGTCTTATACGCTCAGGCGTCGCCGCATTAGCCATCACTGCTTCCGGTTCTCCGTCGCTCGCGCAGAGCTTCAAGTTCCAAGCTCACGACGAACAGGCGACTGTCGCCTCGGGTCTGGGCGCCGCAGGACAGCCGGTGCTGGGGCAGATGGTGACCGGCTCGTCCGTCTCACAGACGGAGGGCGAACCCTCCATAGTCGGCCAGCACAAGTGCGCGTCGCTACTCAACGTCGCCGCAGACCAGATGTATAAGATTCATATGATCTGTGAGGTCACCGCCAGCAGCGGCGACTTCGTCATCGTGGCCGGCTGTAATCCGGGCGCGAAGGCTACGGTGACGTGCCTGGGCGAGGTCACCGGGAAATCAGGCCAGTACGCCGGACGCCGGGGCCTTGTTACAATTTACACCGCTGACAAGTCGGTCAGCGGTGTTGGCCAGTGGCTCAAATAGTTTCGATTTGACGCGCAAAGGTCCCTGTCGGGGGCGCTTTCAAGGTAAGCAAGTAAAGCCGTTTGACAGGGCGCGTCTTTCATAAATAATTTCAGACGCTAAATAGTGCATCTTATTGACTTTCAGGGGGCGCTTATCAATATCTGCAATGTCGCCCGGCGATGCTGTCAGTCCAACGGCAATCTGTATCCTGGAGGGCGCCATGGGTCCAAACCCAACTAGTGTTTATCCCACGACTGACCGCTCGGCAGGCGGTGCGGCGGCCCGTCTCTCTTTGTAGTTTTCGCGGCTGGCGAGGTGGCGCTCCTGGTTGAAATCGTTGGTAACTGATCCGTGGACCGGGTCAGGTTGGGCCGTGTCCATCATGAGCTTGTATCCTCAAACAACTCGCCCGTCCCCCAACGCTCGGCCGACTGTCGGCGCCACTGGTTGCGAAACATGAAATAGACCGGCAGCGGAGCGACGACGACGCCTAGGGATATCAGGCCCATGACCGGATCGTCCCAGACGACGAGCACGATGAGTGCGGCCTGGATCGCCCCCGCGCCGATGGCGACCCACGGAAACAGCGGCATGCGCCAGGGCCTCGGCAAGTCGGGGCGCGACAGGCGCAGCTTGATTGCGGACAGGCAGATCATCAGGATTCCCGCCATCGTCCAGGGCGCGTCGACCTCGATGATCTGCTCGTAACTGCCGCTCAGCGCGAAGCCGATCGCGGCGGCGGCGAGCAGCGCCACGCTACCGCGCGGTGTTCCGCCGGGTGAAACCCCTCCCAAACCCGCAGGCGCGACGCCGTCCCTCGCCATGCGGAAGGTGATCCTAGAGCTGGACATCAACTGCAGATTACAGATCGCCGCTAGGGAGAAGAGGCCGATCACGGTGATCGCAGTGTCTCCAATGTGACCCATCGAGACCTTCGCCGCGTCGCCGACGGCGAGTTGGGAACCCGCCATCTGCGCAGGGGTGAGAACGTGCAGCACCGCGGCGTTGACGAGCAGATAGATCACCGTGACCAGGGCTATTCCAAGGAAGGTGGCGCGCGCGATGTTGCGGTCGGGCCGGCGCACCTCTTCCGAAAAATAGATCGGCGCCTCCCAGCCGGCGTAGGTTTGGTAGATCACACGGATTGCCATGACGACCGCGCCGCCGCCGGCGGCGACGGCGAGCCCGGGGTGCGGCATCAGCGGCGCGTGGGATCGGGGCGAGGCAAACAGGACGGCGGCGAGCAGCAGGAAGGCCCCTCCCTTCAACGCGCTCGCGACGCTCTGCGAGGCCCCGCTGATCCGGGTGCCGGTCCAGTTGAGGCCGCCAACGAAGACGATCAATCCGCTTGCCACGACGCCGGTCGGCACGCCGCCCGCCAGGCCTAATCGTTTTACGTATTCTGCGAAGACAATGGAGATATAGGCGCTAGAAGCGGCGGTCGGCAGCCAGGCTAGCCACCCGGTCAGGAACCCTACCGTCGGTCCGAAGGCGCGCGCCGCGATCGGATAGGCGCCGCCGGCCCTCGGCACCGACGAGCCCGCCTCCACCAAAGGCATGGCGGTCAACATTGCGAGGCCGCCGCCGAGCGCCCAGACCAGCAGGATCAGGGGCTCGGTCTTGAGACCCTGTGCCACCACGCCGGGCGCGCGCATTATTCCCGAGCCAATCACGCCTCCCACGACCACGGCCAGGCCGAACACCAGCCCAAGGACGCGAGACAACGGGCGGGGGAGCGGAGAAACGCCTTCCACACGCGACATCACCGATATGCACTCCACGCCATCGTTGGCTAGCGCTGGATCCACCCCGGCACGTTGATTCCAATAACACTTGGAGCAACAGGCCATACGCCTGATCAGCGATACGGTGGAGATCAGCGACGTCAAGGGTGCTGTCAGTCTAACGGCAACTTGTCTCCGGCTGGACGCATCTCGCGCTCATGATCGACCGCTCGCCACAGGTAGTGCAGCTGACCGTTGATCTTTAATTAGGTCTCGCCCGGACGCCGGCGCCAATGCGTGTGAGCCCGCACCGTCTCGTGGCAAAGGTCGATACCGCGCTCGTGAAGCAGATCCTCGACGCTCCGCAGCGACAGTGGGAACTTCACATATATCATTACCACAAGGCGGACCCCTCGCGGGAGGAGTTGAACCGGTAGAACGGCGTCTTGGGACGGGGAGGGCGGGCCATCCTGCGGACCAACGCCTGGCAGCTTAACGGCCAGTGCACTTGGTCTGATAACGCCGTCCAGCCGCCTGATGGTCAGAAGGCTTTGTCAAAAAAGAAAATGATTTCGGAGAGACTCTCAGACTTCTGCTGCAGCATCTGGCATGAAATGAATTAGCGCTGGGACCGCGAGCAATACCAAAGCCGTAGGCACTGACCAGAGAGCGATTGGGATTGCAACCAAGTTGGCGACTACAGATAGCACGTTCATAATTGTCCTGCGGTACGAAGTTTTCGCGATCACAATGATTTCGGCATTGCGAGACGTAAGATCACGCGCAAGCAGACCGTAAGCCAAGGCAGTGGCAGCTGCTATAGCGCCATAGGCGGCTACCGAAATGGGCGATCCCTTGGTGTTACCGACGTAACTGGTGACAAATGGATAGAGGGAAAGCCAGAACAGCCAGTGGATGTTAAGCCACATGGTTGGCGCACTGATCCGGCGCGCAACGTGCAAAAGATGGTGGTGATTGACCCAATAAATCGCTACAAATGTGAAGCTGGCTACATAGCTGGCAAATATGTGCCAACGTGCAAGCAACTCCCCAAAATGTGGCCCCTCCGGCGCTTTTAGTTCCAAGACCATAATCGTGATGATCACTGCGATCACCCCGTCACTGAAAGCCTCTAGACGTCCCGCTTCCATAGCCGATCGGGATACTTTGCGCGGCGATTGATTAACGGAGGCGATAGTCATGGCATCTCAATCTTGAACAAGGATTAGCGATTCTTTACGCTCAGCCGAATGCAGTCACCGTGGCGAACATGCGCCTGCGGTCTACTCACAGGCAAAGCGTTATCCAAGATTACTTGGCTTGGTGCTGTCAGTCCAATGGTAACTTGTCACCGGTTGGGCGCAGGAAGCCTAAACCCATGCGGACCTTAGGCCATGACTGCCCGCCACGCGGCCAGGGCGGCGACGCGTCTCTGTTTGTAGATTTGGCGGCTGACGAGATGGCGCTCCTGATTGAAATGGTTGTGGACTGATCCGTGGACCGAGGCGAATTTCTGGAGGGTCTTCATCCTCCGGAACCGCAGCATGGCGCGCTCTCGTCGTCGGAAGGGAAGGTGGCTGTTTTCGACGCGGTTATTCTTCCATCAGCCTACTGGCGCCTGCTGGTGACGAAGGATTCCAACACTTCACCCTCATGATCGACGGCGCGCCAGAGGTAATGCATCGCGCCGTTGATCTTCACGTCGACCTCGTCCAGATGCCATCGCCAGTGGGTGTGGGCCCGCATGGCGTTGACCCGCTTCCTGCGGATCTCGGCGGCGAACATTGGGCCGAAGCGGTTCCACCACTTCCGCACCGTCTCGTGGCAAAGGTCGATACCGCGCTCGAACAGCAGGTCCTCCACATTTCGCAGTGATAGCGGGTATCGGACATACATCATCACGACCAGGCTGATCACCTCGGAGGAGGAGTCAAACCAGCGAAACGGGTCATCGGGCGGCTTCTTCTGACGGGCCAAACCCACCGCCTAGACACCATCCGTTACCGGACAGTGCATTTGCGCTGACAGAGCCCTCGGGAAATGGCGCCGCCGGAGCCGTGAGAGACTGGAAGTCGGTCCTCTACATCCTGATAGTCATCACGGGGATCACCGCCGCCGTGCTGCTGGCGATGCGGTACCCGAGGAAATGAAATATGAAATCAGGCGCTTGAGATCTCCGTCTGCGGGCATCAAAACACTGGCCCCCAGATCACAGACACAACAGCCCCAACCAACGCTACAACAAGAATAATCTCAGCCACAACAAAAGACGCCACCAAAAACCAGAAGGTTATGGGGCCTTCGTCCTTGGAAAAAATTATCGGACCAAACCGCACGTAATGCTTGTTCCTTGCCCGTAAAAGGACGACGCCCCCATAAAACACTAACGCTATTAAATATAGCCATCCCCACAGAGGAATTGGTGATCGGTTCATGACAAATTTTATTTACACCGATTAAAAGCTGAGGCAATAGCGCCTCCCAAAAATTCGCCACCTTTGCTGCCTACGAAGCCCCCCACAACCGCTGCAACAGCGGCACCGACAATACCGCCTCCCAAAGGGTCTACTAGTTCGCCAAGTACAAAACCAGTAAATAGTGCGCCGGCAAAGCCACTCCCATGAATCGCGCCGGCTCTTCCCCAACTCATTCCGTTGGACTGGTCTTGCGCGGCGCCATAGTCCTCGCTGAGAACGGCAAGGCCGACTGCAGCTGGAATACCGGCCCTGGCGAACGCTACCGCAGCTTCTGCTTGCCCACCGCTTCTCAGAGCCGCCGCCCCGCCACTATATATCGCTCCGTGGACATCCCCCACCCTGTCTACGGCTGTGGGGAAGTTGTTGTCACCAGCAGCCGTGCACCCCTTATTCTGCGGCAAGGAATGACGTGCCCGACGCTCAAGGCAGTTTCGACACGCGAGGAACATGCTTTTCAATCCAGTTGATCAATCCCCACATAACGAAGCCGTCAATGAGCGCGAATGGAAGACAAATCAGACCCGCACGCACTTCAGGAAATGTGACGACGAAAAGCATGGCGATGTGGAGGGCCGCAAATACCCCAATAATCGCCCAAAAACGCCAGTCCCTACGGCTGGCCCATTTGGTTTGGATAACCGCAGTGAAAACGCTAAACGTCACGCTGGCAGCAAGGCCCTTTTCTAGATTGGACGCCCAAGCCACCAGCGAGAATATAACCACTACAAGTATGGCCACCAGCCAGTCCGACGCGGGTCTTCTTTGACTCATTTTTCAATGTCCGCCCTGATGGGTAATGCAGTTTTGGTTCGCGAGCGTGGTCTCACCTACGTCGTAGGCAGTTGATCCTGCAAGCGCGTAATATCCAATCCGACCAGCCAACTTGGCCGCTCCTGTCACCCGGAGGATCGCCGCCCCCACCGCAGTTTGCTTGCCAGTGTAGGCGAGCGAGGTGCTGTCAGTCCAACGGCGCCTCGTCTCCGCGCAGGCGCAGCTCGCCCAAACCCATGCGGGGTTTAGGCTATGACTGTGCGCCACTCGGCCAGGGCGGCCGAGCGTCCCTTCTTGTAGATTTGGCGGCTGACGAGATGTCGCTCCTGGCTGATGTGGTTGTGGACTGAGCCGTCGACCGAGACGAGTTTTTGGAGTGTTTTTATCCTCCGAAACCGGTTCATCGCCCGCTCTCGTCGTCGGAAGGGGAGGTGGCTGTTTTCGACGCGGTTATTCTTTCATCGGCCTGCGGGCGCCTGGAGGTCGCGGGCCCCAAGGGCCTTCAGCGCCGCGCCGGAGGAGCGCAGGCCATCGGTGATGGTCGCCTTGGGTCGGCCGTGGCGCTTAATCGTTTTGTTGCTGAATTTCAACGTCGTTGCCTTGTCTCTTTTTTCATTGACGAAGGAATCCAGCACCTCGCCCTCGTGATCGGCCGCGCGCCGGAGGTAGTGCACCTCGCCTCCGAGCTTCACTTACACCTCGTCGAGATGCCAGCGCCAATGGGTGTAAGCGCAGATGTGCTGAACGCGCCGCCTGCGGATCTCGGCGGCGAACGTCGGCCCCAAACGGTTCCACCACAGCCGCACCGTCTCGTGGTAGATTTCGATGCCTGGCTCGAACAGCAGGTCCTCGATGTTGCGCAGCGAACGCGGGAAGCGGACACACATCATGACCACGAGGCGAATGACCTCGGGCGAGGAATCAAAACAGCGAAACGGGTTTGGCGGGGCGGG
>JAYTXV010000089.1:0-10876 GCA_043742805.1 Caulobacteraceae bacterium
CGACCGAAACCGCCGCCGCCGGCCTGGTGGGCGGCGCCGTCGATGGCGATGGTCTGGCCGTTCACATATTCGGAGCCGGGAGCGAACAGGTAGATGGCGAGATTGGCCAGTTCGGGCATCCGTCCGACCCGCCCCATGGGGTTGCCGGGCGCGCTCTCGCTGGATCCGCTGGGCTCGCTGTTGGGGTCCACGGGATTGAGACGCGCCCAGGCGCCTTCGGTGGGGAAGGGGCCCGGCGCGATGGCGTTGAAGCGAATGCCCCGTCCACCCCATTCCACGGCCAGGGATTGGGTCATGATATTCAGGCCGGCCTTGGACATGGCCGACGGCACGGTGAAGGGGCCGCCGTTCCAAACCCAGGTCGTGAGAATCGAGGTCACCGCGCCGGTCTTGCCCTCGGCCAGCCAGCGTTTGCCGCAGTCCAGGGTGACGAAGAACGAGCCCCGGAAAACGATGTTGGAAATTGCCTCGAAACCGCGCGGCGACAAATCCTCGGTGCGGCTGATGAAATTGCCGGCGGCGTTGTTGACCAGACCGGTCAAGGCCCCGCCGTCGGCCCAGACGGTGTCCAGCATGTCGCTGATCGCCTCCGGTATGCGGATGTCGCAGGCGACCGGGACGACCTTGCCGCCATGGGCGGCCATCAGTTCCTTGGCGGTTTCCTCAAGAACCCCGCCGCGCCGGCCGCAGATGTAGATGACAGCGCCCATCATAAGGAAACCTTCGGCCATTACCTTGCCGAGGCCCGTGCCGCCGCCGGTGATCAGGATCCGCTGGCCGTTCAACAGGCCGGGTTTGAACATCAGGTCGTCGGGGGTCATGGCGTTCCTCCAGAAGGCGTCGGAATCTCGCGCCCACTTAGGCGATCATGACACACCAACTCGCGGCGTCAGGTCAACCGGCTTGTGGCGAGGGTCATTGACTGATTTCGTGTTGCGGAACACCGGAGGAAGCCATGTCGGAAAGTCGTTTCGCGTCCATGTCCCATCAGACCCTGGTCTGCGATGTGCCGCGGCAGGCGGTCGGAAGGATCGTGCTGAACCGACCGGACAAGATGAACGCCTACACGTTCACCATGACCCAGGAGCTTCTGGCCGCAGTCGCCGCCTACAGGGATGATGACACCTTGCGAGCTCTGGTGATCACCGGAGCGGGCGGTCGGGCGTTCTGCACCGGCGGCGATATCTCGGGATCCGAACCCGAACACAGCCAGAAGGTGCGGACCCAGCCGATGGGCGCCGGCCGCGAGATGCGCGAGGGCATGCAGGCGGTGGTGGTGGCGCTGCGGAGCCTCGACAAACCCAGCGTGGCGATGATCCGGGGTTATGCGGTGGCCGGCGGCCTCGCCCTGGCCTTGGCCTGTGATTTCCGCTTCGCGGCGGACAGCGCGCGTCTGGGCGACACTTCGGGCAAGGTCGGCCTGCTGCCCGACGAGGGTGGGGCGTGGCTGTTCCCCAGGGCGATGGGTCTTGATCGGGCGCTGCGAATGACTTTGCTGAGCGAGATCTACGACGCGCCCCGGGCCGCCGAGCTTGGCCTGGTGACCGAGGTGGCCGCGGACGACGCCCTCGAGGAAACCACCCTGGCCTTCGCCGAAGCCCTGGCGGCCCGCGCACCGCTGGCCGTCCGGCTGACCAAGATGATGATGAGCCGCGCCTCGGGACTCAGCCTGGAGGAGTCGGTCGCCGACGCCCAGATGGCGGTGATGATCGCCAACCCCAGCGCCGACGTTCGCGAGGGGCTGAAGGCGTTTTTCGAGAAGCGCCCGCCGAAGTTCGAGGGGCGGTAGCGGGCGATTTCTCCTAAATTCCTGGAAGCTTCCGCCACCACGCTGGCCGATGGCCCGCGCCCTGTCCTAGTCGCCCGGTCTGCGGCCTCCCGCGAGGGGATCCACCGCCCCGCCGCAGGCCACGGTGAAGCTGGCTTCCCCCGAATACAGGCTTTCCGGGTCCAGAACGCGCAGCCGCATCGAGCCGCGCACGGCCTTGGCCGGGGTGCCAAGCCGCCACACGGTCTCCAGCTTCTGTGACCGGCCGGAGATGGAAATCTTGCGTGGCGGCGTGACCCCTCCATCGCCGCGCTCCCAGCGATACGACACGGTCATGGGACCGCTGACATGGATAGTCCCCACGAACCGGACAGCGCCGGGGCAGGGCCCTTTGTAGTGGACCGGGTCGGCGGCGGCGGTCAGATAGGTCACGCTGGCCGCCCGCGCCGGAACGCCCCCGGCGAGGCTCGCGGCAAAACCAAAAACCAGCATGCCTTGGCGCACGCGTCTGCTCAGAACCATGAAACCTCATTCTCCATTTGGTCCGTGCCGTTCTACAGACCGAACGCCAACCGCGCAGTCTCTCCGAGCACGGCAGCCTGCCGCTCGGGGCTCAACCTCCCGTTCTGCTTCGTCGACGTTGTGCCAGTTGATGAGCGCGTCGATGACAGTTTCGAGATCGCTCAGAAAGATGTGGTGCTTCCCCAAGGGCGCCGATCTATGATTGACTCAATAATACGCCGAGGCTTTGGGAGGCTCACCATGCGGGACTTGATTATTCGTAACGGAACCATCGTCGATGGAACCGGCGGCAAGCCTTTCAAGGGCGACATCGCCATCGAGGGCGCCCGGATCGTCGCGGTGGGCGAAGTGCACGGCACGGCCAAGCGGGAGATCGACGCTACCGGCATGATCGTCACCCCCGGCTGGGTGGACATCCATACCCACTATGATGGCCAGGCCACCTGGGATCCGCTGCTGGCGCCGTCCAGCTGGCACGGGGTGACCACGGCAATCATGGGCAATTGCGGTGTGGGCTTCGCGCCCGTGCGGCCTACCGACCACAAGTTCCTGATCGAACTGATGGAAGGCGTCGAGGACATTCCAGGCGTGGCGCTGACCGAGGGCATCGACTGGCAATGGGAACATTTTCCTGAATATCTCGACGTCCTCGAAGCCAAGCCGCGCGCCATCGACGTCGGCGTCCATGTTCCTCATGCGCCGGTGCGGGCCTATGTGCTCGGTGACCGCTGCAACACCGACTACACCCCCAACGCCGAGGAGATCGCCGAGATGGCGGCCCTGGTGCGCGAGGGCGTGCAGGCGGGGGCCCTGGGCTTTTCCACCTCCCGCACTTTGTTGCACAAGGACTTGGCCGGGGTTCATATGCCCGGCACTTTCGCCGGTTCCGATGAGATGCTGGCGCTCGGCATGTCCATGAAAGGCCTCAGCCACGGGGTGTTCGAGATGGTCTCCGACCACCTGGGTGACGATGACGAGTGGAAATGGGTCAAGGGCTTCGTCAAGGAGACCGGCCTGCCGGTCACCCTGGTAGCCACATCCGCCGGCGCCTACGAAGGCGACAAGATGTTCAACATCGCCGAGGAGTCCCGGCGCGAGGGCATGGACATCCGCCCGCAGATCGCCGGGCGGCCGACGGGGGTTCTTCAGGGCTTGCAGTCCAACTTCCACGTCTTCATCGCCCACCCGACCTTCAAGCGCGAAGTCGCCCATCTGCCACTGGCGGAAAAGGTCGCGGTTATGAGCCGGCCGGAAATCCGCGCGGCGATGCTTTCGGAGGAAAGCGGCATCCGCAACCCGATCCTGGGTCAGAACGTCAATCAGCTGCTCGCCCGGGTCTTCCCCCTGGGCGAGAACCCCAACTATGAGCCTGATCGCGAGCAAAGCGTCGCCGGTCTCGCCGAGGCCGCCGGCGTGACGCCGATGGAAATGATGTACGACCTGCTTATCCGCGACGGTGGAACGGAGCTGCTCTATCAGCCGCTCGGCGCCTATCAGACCTATAACTTCGACTTCTTCCGCAAGAACATGCAGCACCCCAACGTGCTGTTCGGCCTCTCCGACGGCGGGGCCCACTGCGGGGTGATCGCCGACGCGGGCATGCCGTCCTTCATCCTCAGCTATTGGGCGCGCGACCGCGTGAAGGGCGCGCAGTTCCCGCTTGAGTTCCTGGTCCGCAAGCTCAGCAGCGACACCGCCCGGGCTTATGGCCTGCACGATCGCGGCGAACTGCGGCCCGGCCTGCTGGCCGACATCAATGTCATCGATTTCGAAAACCTGCGGCTGTTCCGCCCTGAGGCGATCCACGACCTGCCGGCCGGCGGCAAGCGGCTGGTCCAGCGGGTCGAGGGCTATCGCTATACGGTGAAGTCCGGCCAGGTCACCTTCGAGGACGGCAAGTCCACGGGGGCGCTGCCGGGGACCCTGGTGCGCGGTGGCCGCGAAGCGGTGATCCTGAACGCGGCGGCCTAGGCTTTCGCCGCACCGGAGCTTAGACTTCCCGAAAAGAAAACACGTTCGGGAGGTTCGGGCCTTGGGTGAAGTGATCAGTGGCGAGCGTCGGATATCGACCGAAGCCCTCAACGAGCGCGCCGCGCGGGCGGCGTCCGGCCTGGCGTCGCTGGGCGTCGGGCGGGGCGACACCGTGGCGCTCTATCTGCGTAACGATATCTCGTTCTTTGAGGCCAGCACCGCCGCGGGCCTGGTCGGCGCCTATCCTACGCCGGTGAACTGGCACTACACCGAGGACGAAGCCCGCTATCTGTTCGAGAACTCCGGCGCTCGGGCGATCGTTATTCACGCGGACCTGCTGGAGCCGGTCAGGAACGCCATCCCAGAAGGCGTGCCGGTGCTGGTGGTGGAAACCCCGCCGGAGATCGCCAGCTCCTACGGCATCGATCCGGCCCGGCGCGCGATCCCGCAAGGCATGACCGATTGGAGCGCGTGGCTGGAGGGGTTCGAGCCTCATTCCGGGGATGGATCGGGTGCGCCCGGCACAATCATCTATACCTCGGGAACCACCGGTCGGCCCAAGGGCGTGCGCCGCCATCCGCCGAGCGCCGAGCAGATGGCGGTCAGCGCCAGCATCCTGGCCCGCAACTTCGGTTTCGGAGCCGATGCCGCCGGCATCGTGACGGTGGTGTCCGGGCCGATGTATCATTCCGCCCCTAACGCCTACGGGCTGATCGCCGCCCGGCTTGGCGCCAAGGTCATCCTGCAGGCGCGGTTCGACGCCGAAGACCTGTTGCGACTGATCGAGAGCGAGAAGGTCACCCATATCCACATGGTGCCGATCATGTTCAACCGGCTGATCAAGCTGCCGGAGGAGGTGAAAGCCCGTTACGACCTCTCCTCGCTGCGCGACGTTGTTCACGCCGCCGCGCCGTGTCCGCCGCCGACCAAGCGTGCGATGATCGAGTGGTGGGGACCCGTGATCAATGAATACTACGGGTCCACCGAGACCGGCGCGGTGGTGCATTGCACTTCGGAACAATGGCTCTCCCACCCAGGTACGGTAGGTAAGCCTTTCCCCGAAGCCGATGTGCGGGTGATCGACGCGGCCGGCAACAGCCTGCCGCCGCGGGAGATCGGCGAGGTGGTGGCCAAGGTCAAGACCATGGCCGACTTCACCTATTACGGCGACGACCAGAAGCGCCGGGACTCTGAAAAGGCCGGGCTGATCGCGCCAGGCGACATCGGTTATTTCGACGAGGACGGCTTTCTCTATCTTTGCGATCGCGCCAAGGACATGATCATCTCTGGCGGGGTCAATATCTATCCGGCCGAGATCGAGGCTGAGCTGCACAAGATGCCCGGCGTCGCCGACTGCGGCGTGTTCGGCATCCCGGATGAAGAATATGGTGAGGCTGTCTGCGCGGTAGTTCAGCCATCACCGGGGGCCGAGCTCACGGAAGCCGAAGTGAAGGCCTATCTGCGCGTTCTGATTGCCGGCTACAAGGTTCCCAAGCGCGTGGATTTTCACGCCGAGCTGCCGCGTGAGGACTCCGGCAAGATCTTCAAGCGAAAGCTGCGCGAGCCGTTCTGGGAGGGGTTGGACCGGCGGATTTGAGGACCGGGTCCGGGACGCTATTCCTGGTCATTCGTCCATCAGGATGCCCAGGAAGACCCTTAATATTGCGTTTTGCAATATTTACCGGAGATGTCAAGACCGGGAGCCACGTATCACCCGGCGCCGCGCCGAACGCGACCGGCGGTTTACATTACGCCGAGCCGCCAAGTTTCAACGCGGCAAGCGCGGCTTCCACCCCCAACCAGCGGAAAGGCTCATTGGGAACATAGGGCGGCAATCGATCCAGGTAGGGTAGCCAAGTCCAAGCGTCACGCTTTCCCGCGACCAGATCGGCGATTATGCGCCCGAACACTGATGTCAGGTTGACGCCATGGCCGGAGAAACCGATCCCATAGTATATATTCCGATAGTGACCGATCTGACCGACCGATGGGCTGGCGTCCGACGACATATCGACCAGTCCGTTCCAATACGCTTCGAACGGAACCTCGGCTAATGACGGAAAACGTTCGGCAAACTCATGGTGTACGCCAGCATAGCAAGCCTTGATGTTGGCGGGCTCCCGCAGGCCATTGTTGAATTGATAGTCGACCGGGCCGCCCCCGAAATGAATGCGATTGTCGCGGGTGCGGCCGGCGTAGAAGACCTCGGTACGATCGTCATTGAATGGGATCCGCTCTCGCCAACCGGCGGCCGCCATTCGGGCGTCATCCAGAACCGGGGTGATGCAGACATTGTCAAAGATGGGAGCCACGGCGTTCCGCAGGTAGCCTAGCTTCGAGGTGAAGGCGTTGGTCGCGAGGATCAGATGTGGTGCGCGAACTGTAAGGCCCGTCGCGGTCGTGAGTCTGTGGATGGCGCCTTCCTCGATCCTGATCACCGGCGTGGAATCGTGAAGTTCAGCGCCGGACAACACCGCGGCGGCCTTCCACATAGCGATCAGCTTACCAGGATGAACCTGGCCGCCCCCCGGATCGAAGACAGCCCCGGCATAGCCCCTGGCGCCGATGGTCGCGGTGGTCCGTTCGGCGCTCCAGAATTCAAACGGGAACCCTTGGTCCCGCGCCTTTCCAACGAAGGCCTGACGTCCCGCGACATCACTTAAGCTATTCACCACCTGCAACGCGCCGTTTTGCTCAATTTCGCAATCAAGCCCCAGCACTCTGGAGAGCGCGATCATGGTCTTGATGTTTTCCGAAGTGAGTTCGTAGAGGCGGCGGTCTATGGCCGGGTGATCGCTGTCCCGCATATAGCTGTCGTCGGTCTGGGTGAGGACCATCGCGCCGTTGCGGCCGGACGCGCCATTGCCGCACTGGACCGCCTCCAACAGCACGACCCTCAACCCCGGGAGGATTTGGCGAAGGTAGTAGGCGGTGGACAACCCCAGAAAACCACCCCCGACAATAACCACATCCGCATCGATATCATGGGTCAGGGCCGGTGACGCGGTTGGCAGAGCCCGTGACCAGTAGCTGATATTTCGGTCGAACCGGGGTTTCTCCGGCAAGAGAACTGGCGACAGGACATTCGCTGCTCCGGCGCCGGCAAGGCCAACCGCGCCGCTGGCCGCCGCCGTCTGTATCAAGCGCCTCCGGTTAGTGTCTGTATGTGACGGGTTCACCGATCCTCGAACGCCATATCACGGTTGTCCTTCCGCAAGGGGCTTGGGCCGATGGGCTATCCGCCAGGCGAAGGCCAGCGGCGACGTCGCCGTCAGATCGATCCCCGGTTCGGTGTTGGCGTAGTTTTGCGTATTGTCCCAGAAGCGCGCGCCATTGCCGGTAAAGATCTTGTAGGGATCCGTGCCGCCGGATGGACAGGCAAGCATCCCGGTGACGGGGCCATAGGCGACGGCGTTGGTGGCGTTGGGTCCCTCGACCACCGCTCCGTTCAGCACGACGCCGCCACCGGCCAGCGAGCCAGCCAGGTTGGCCACCTGATGATGCACGCAGTGGGTAAAGGTGGTTCCGTCGCCGACGATGAAGGAAACCCCCCAGATGTTCGCGCCCAGGACGTTGCCCATCCACCGCCTCGCCGCATCATCCCAGACGGCCCCGCCGCCCAGACTGGCGTATTCGTTGGCGGCCACTGAAAGTCCGAGACCGTTGGCCGCCGTATCCGATGTCGCCCAACTGACGCCGAAGCCGAACGGGTCCGTCGCCGCCTGTGCGGTGGCGTTGGTCAATTGCTTGGCGAGGTCGCCGATCAGATCCGCACGCGATACGGCCAGTCCCGACGGGCCGCCGGCCAGGGTGATGGCGCGATGCAGGTCGAAATGCGCCAGGGCGCTGACGTCATAGAGATTGAAGGTTTCGGCCGCATCGTTCGGGCCGTCGATATAGGCCCGGGCCCAACTTGCGGCCTGGGTCAGATAATAGGCCGCGTTGGTATGTGGCAGGCCTGTCGGCAGTGTGTTGGCCCCGAGCGCCAGGGCGAGGTTCAGTTCCGTCGCGCCCCACTCCAGATCGTCGCGCCATTCGGTCTCGGGATAGCCGTCGTAGGGCAGTATCGTCAGCAGGGCGCCAGGATTTGTATCGGCCAAATCGTAGATGTGTTCTGCGGTCAACAGGCATTGTTGGGCGAATGGTAGGTCGGTGGCGCGATAATCGAGAAAGCACAGGGCGAACGCCGCGCTCAGCTTGCCCGCCAGATTGGGACTGATTGGCGAGCCGGCCGGACCGGCGACGAAAACCGGCCGGTGATGGATGTAGAGATAGTTCGGATCGGATCCGCCGATGGTGTCGTCTACCTGGGGCAGGCGCCAGATGTCATAATCGCTCAGGGTCGGTTTTCCCTGGAAATCCTGGCTTATACCCGTCTCGTAGTAGAGCGTACCGGTTCTGTCGTTCCACATCTTGCGAAGCCACGTCAGGCCGAACTTGGCTTCCGCCGTGAAGTCCGCGGGTCCGCCCGGACCCATCTGCTGTGGAAAATCACGAAGACCGGTCAACATCATGCCGACGGTGTAGCTCGTGGTCTCGACGTATTTCATATAATCGCCGGCGTCCCACCAACCGCCGCTGGTGTCGATCGTCTCACCGGTGGGCGCAAGGTTTCCGATCACCAGATCGCCGCTGGTCAAGGGCGGCGTGGCATAGACCGTCGCGGAGACATCGCTCAGGTGGCCGGGCGCGCTGCGCAACCCGCTGGGGATGAAATCGGCGCCGTCGCGTTGATTTTGATAGAAGTTCAGTGAATTGCCGAGGGCTCGAGAATAGAGCGCTTTCGGTCCCGCGACGATGAAGTTTCCCGAGGCGGCGGACAGGTTTCCGTTGACCGTGATCGAATAGGTCCCGCGCGTCGAAACGGAGAAGTTCAGCGGCGTAACGACGAAGTTGCCCCATTTGCCGACCTGAGCGCCGACTGGCGCGGTAAACACCGCCTGCCCGGAGGCGTTGCGCACCTCGAACACGGCGCCAGCATCGCTGGCGGTCGTCACCAGATAGGCCCGCGCCGCCTTGCCGGTCTCATAGCCAAGCTGGTTTATCCGGACATAGCCCATGGCTACCGGTGTCTGACCGCTGGCGCCCACGGCGAAGCCCGTGGTGATCGCCACCACCGCCAGCCAGATGGGGTGATTCAAAGCGGTTCTCCGCCCGTGGTTAGCTTGCGACATGGATTGGGCGCCCCTGAGACACAGACTGCTCAGGCCCTACACCACTACGCGAGCCCTTCGCTAGGCCGCCTGGGGTTGGGCCTCCACGTCGACGAAGACCCCGCGCCAGACTTCCAGCAGGTCGCGGTTGTCATGGTTCCTGGGATGGGATCCGGAACGATACCAGTCGCCCTATCCGCGATGGTGGCGCACCGCGTCTGTGAACAATCACTCGCCATCGGGGAACGTCAGGGACAAGGCGTTGAAAACCGCCGTGCCCAGCGGGTCGCCGCCGAGCCAAGCATTTGACTTTGCGCTATCATTGGCGAAATGCAGGTCTTGCGGGGTAACGGTCACCAGATCCGGGAAGGCGGTCGCGGACTGGTTCGAAACTCCGAAGGCGCCCAGCTCCGATGACGACTATTGATAAAAATCTCGATAGCGAATTGAGGGAACCGGCGCGCCGGCGCCGGCTGCCTGAAGCGGCGCGTGACAACATCCTGGGCGCCGCCGAATCGATGCTGATCGCCGAGGGGCCGCAGTCCCTGAAATTGGCGGACGTGGCGCGTGCCGCGGGTGTCTCCAACGCCACGGTGCTGCATCACTTCGGCTCTATCACCGACGTACAGACGGGCCTGATGGAGCGGATGGTGCGTCGGCTGGTGGACGAAGTTCTCGATATAACCAACCGGACCGCGGACTCGGCCCAGAGCGCGGGCGAGGGGGTGATGGCGCTGTTCGACGCGTTCGAAGCCAAGGGAGCGGCCCGGCTGGCCGCTTGGTTGGAACTCACGGGGGAGGCGCACCGCCTGACCCTGGTGCGAGCGGCGGTGCGCGAAGTGATCGATGCTCGCGTGGGCCAGTATGCGCGGGTGCCGGCCGATATCCTTGAAGACTTCATACTGGCCTCGATCACCATGGCCCTGGCGGTCGGCCTATTCGGTCCGACCCTGGCCGATCTGATGGGCAAGCCCAGCGGCCGGACCCGCGAAGTCGTGCTGTCCCTGCTGCTGGCCCGGCTACAACAGGCGATTGCGGCGGTTTGACTTACGGTGCGGGAACCGCAGAGGGTGAGGCCCTGATCATGAAAATTAGTCAACATCGGACCCCGACATGAAACTCGACTCCTCCATTTCCGCAGTGATCACCGGCGGGGCCTCGGGTCTGGGCCGGGCGACGGCTCGGTTGCTGGCTTCATATGGCGTCAAGGTCGCCATCTTCGATCTCAATGAGGAGCTGGGGGAAGTCTTGGCGGCCGAGATCGGCGGCGTGTTCTGCAAGGTCAATGTGACCTCCAGTCCAGAGGTCGACGCCGCTTTCGCCAAGGCGCGCGCGGCGATCGGCCAGGAACGCATCCTGGTCAATTGCGCCGGTTTCGGCGGGTCGGTGAAGACCGTCTCCCGCGATCGCCAGACCGGCGAGATCAAGGAATATCCGCTGGAGAACTTCGAGCGTATCATCC
>JAYTXV010000090.1:0-9792 GCA_043742805.1 Caulobacteraceae bacterium
GGCTACCTGGACCGCGGCTACCTGGCGGTGCGCCTGCAGACCGGCGTGCCCGGCCTGAAATCGACCTATGGAGTGTCAGGCGACAAGCTGTTCTACGAACCGGCCGATGGCGCCAACCCGACCGAGCATATCTGGGCGACGGCGCCCTATCTGAGGTCGACTCCGGACCTGTTCGCCGCCGCGCGCCAGCACCTGGGGTGGGATGTCCACCTGCTCCACGACGCCCATCACCGGCTCACGCCGATTGAAGCGGCGCGGCTGGGCAAGGATCTCGAGCCCTATCGGCTGTTCTGGCTGGAAGACGCCACCCCGGCGGAGAATCCGGAGGCTTTCCGGCTGATCCGCCGCCACACCACCACACCGCTGGCGGTGGGCGAGGTGTTCAATTCCATCCATGACGCCCGCACCCTGATCCAGGAGCAACTGATCGATTACATCCGATCGACCGTGGTCCATGCTGGCGGAATCACCGGCCTGAGGCGCATCGCGTCGCTGGCGGATCTCTACGGAGTGAAAACTGGCTGTCACGGAGCCACGGACTTGTCGCCTGTCTGCATGGGGGCGGCCCTGCATTTCGATCTGTCGGTCCCGAATTTCGGCATACAGGAATACATGCGCCACAGCGAGGCCACGGACGCGGTGTTTCCTCACGCCTATCGGTTTGACGCCGGACGCCTACATCCAGGAGACGCGCCCGGTCATGGAGTCGATATCGACGAAGAGCTAGCCGCCCGATACCCCTACCAGCGACGCAGCCTACCGGTGAACCGCCTGGAGGACGGAACGATCCACGACTGGTAGGGTCGTTTAGGCCCCGACCTTCATGGACAGGATCTTGCCGGGCTGACGCGGCGGTTCGCCCTTGGGTAGGGCGTCGACATGTTCCATGCCGTCGATCACCTCACCCCAGACGGTGTACTGGTTGTCGAGGAAGTTGGAGTCGGCCAGGCAGATGAAGAACTGGCTGTTGGCGGTGTGGGGCGCGGAAGTCCGGGCCATCGAGCAGATGCCGCGGCGGTGGGGCTCGGCGGTGAATTCCGACTTCAGGTTCGGCTTCTTCGATCCGCCGCCGCCGGTGCCGGTGGGGTCGCCCCCCTGGGCCATAAAGCCCGCGATCACCCGATGGAAGACAACGCCATCGTAGAAGCCCTCCGCCGCCAGTTCGGTGATCCTTTCGACGTGGCCTGGGGCTAGATCGGGCCGCAGACGTATGGTGACCGGGCCGGATTCCAGGGTCATGATCAGGGTGGGTTCAGAGGACATGGCGCTCACTTGACTTGAGAGGGAAGATCGACATCGCAGATCGAGAAATCGACGACTTTTTGGGTTTTTATGCGGGCGATCATGGCGCTGAACCATGAGCCCTGAGTATTGATCACCCTAACCCGGGCACGCTGGGCATCGGGAATATCGGACAGCAACCGGACCGTGGTCATGGTATCGGCCGGCGATTCCGGCGGCTCTCCAGTCTTGATAGCGCGAACCACATCGATACCGGAAATCACCCGTCCCCAGACGGCGTATTTCTGGTCCAGAGCGTCATTGACGCCGCGCATCAGATAGAACTGGCTGTTGGCGCTGTCGGGCGCATCGGCCCGGGCCATGCCGCCAATCCCCGGGCAATAGGTAACATAGGCCTTGACCTTGCCGTCGGCGGTCAACGCCCCGAGGTCCATGGATTGGCTGATCACCGGCAGGCTGCCGATGAAGCCAGCCTCGAGGCCGCCGATCCTGGAAACCGGCGTGAAAACCATGTCGGCGGAACGACGAAAAGTGAATTCCCCGGGCAGGTTGGGGAGCGGCGAGCCACCCGTGCCATTGTCCAGCGGATCACCGGTCTGATCCATGAAACCGTCGATCACCCGGAAAAACGCCCGGCCGTCATAGAAGTGCTCCCTGGTAAGCTCGCTGATCCTGGCCGCAGCCATAGGCGCGGCGACGGAGTTCAGTTCGACTATGATCCGTCCCTTGCTGGTGTCGATCACCAGGACATTATGGGGGTCGGGAGTGCGCCAGTCCGCCTCGGTAGGCGGCGCAGCGGGTGGCGCAGTCGCGGCGCCGGCCGCTCCGGCCAGGGCGAGTGCAATCAGCAGCGAGACCGTCATCTTCATCGACGGGGGCCTAGCCCGCCGAAGTTCAGGCCGCAAGCCTTCGCGCGACGGGATCAGCGGGATGCCACCTTCTCGACCAGGCGCCGCTTGACCCCCTCCGGCACGAACAGGGAAACATCCCCACCGAGGGTGGCGATCTCCTTTATCAGCCTGGAAGACAGGGCTTGGTGGCGCGGATCCGCCATCAGGAAAACCGTTTCGATATTGCGGTCGAGCTGCTGGTTCATCGCCGTCATCTGAAACTCGAACTCGAAGTCCGCCACGGCCCGAAGGCCACGCAGGATGACGTTGGCGCCTACTGCACGCGCGGCGCTCAAGGTAAGTCCCGCATAGGGATGAACGACAATTTCCGCTCCATTGTCGAACGCCGCAGTCTCGTCCTTGAGTATCGCCACGCGCTCCTCAAGGGAAAACATCGGTCCCTTGCCACTGTTGATCGCCACGCCGATCACCAAGCGATCGACGAGCTTCGAAGCGCGCCGAATCAGGTCCAGATGGCCGTTGTGGATCGGATCAAAGGTGCCTGGGTAGATACCAACCCGCGTCATTCACTACTTCCCCCGTTGGTTTCTTCCGGATCCGCCGCGGGGGCGTCTCCTTCGGGCGATTCAGCCTCGCCTTCGAGCCGTTCCACCGAAACCACATGTTCGTTGTCAGCGGTACGGAAAATCGTCACGCCCTGGGTATTTCGTCGAGCGATACTGACCTGCGCCACCGGCACCCGGATCAATTGGCCCTGATCGGTGACGAGCAGTATTTCATCGGAATCGTCAACTGGGAAAGACGCCACGAGCCGGCCTCCCCGGCGCGACAGATCATGGGCCAGAAGCCCTCGGCCGCCTCGGCCGGAACGGCGATAGTCATAGGCCAGGGTGCGTTTGCCAAATCCTTCGGAGGAGATCGTCAGCACCATCTGCGCCGCTACGGTGAGTTCAGCGATCCGCTCCGGCGTCAGGGTCACCGCTACCTCAGCCGCCTCTTCTTCTTCCTCATCGGCTTCGGCGGCCGGCGCGCCCGACTCGGCTTCATCGCCACTCACGATCTGACGCTGAGCCGTGGCATGTTTCATGTAGGCGTCCCGTTCGGCGGGAGTGGCGTCGATGCCCGTGAGGACTGCCATGGAGATCACGCTGTCGTCGGCCGCTAGGCGGATGCCCCGAACGCCCGTCGATTCCCGTCCGGCAAACACCCGGACATCGTCCGCCCCGAACCGAATGCAACGGCCCAAAGCCGTGGTCAGCAAAATGTCGTCCACGGCCGTGCAGAGGCCCACCCCGATGATCGAGTCGCCATCATCCAATTTCATGGCGATCTTGCCGTTACGGTTGATTTGGACGAAGTCGGACAGCTTGTTGCGCCGAACACCGCCGGAGCGGGTCGCGAACATCACGTCCAGGGAGTCCCACAGGGTCTCGTCCTCGGGCAGGGTGAGGATCGAGGTCATTGTCTCGCCCGGCTCAATGGGAAACAGGTTAACGAACGCCTTGCCCCGAGAGGTCGGGGTGCCGAGCGGAAGCCGCCAGACCTTGAGCTTGTAGGCCTTGCCACTCGAGGCGAAGAACAGCATCGGCGAATGGGTCGAGGCCGAAAACACACGGGTAACGGCGTCCTCGTTCTTGGTCGACATGCCCGAACGGCCGCGGCCGCCGCGATGCTGGGTCCGATAGGTCGTCAGAGGCGTGCGCTTGACGTAGCCCGCGTGGGTGACGGTGATCACCATTTCCTCGCGGGCGATCAGGTCTTCGTCTTCAACGTCGGCGTCGCCGTCGACGATGATCGTGCGGCGCGGCACGGCGAAGGCCTCACGGACCTCGACCAGTTCGGCGCGCACCACCGCCATGATGGCGTCGCGCGAACCGAGTAGATCGAGATAGGCCTTGATGTCGGCGGCCAGTCCCCTGGCTTCGCTGAGGATATCCTCGCGGCCCAGGCCGGTAAGACGGCTCAGGGTAAGGGCCAGAATGGCGCGAGTCTGTTCGTCAGTCAGCCGCACCTGACCGCCATCGACCACCACCGTGCGCGGATCGGCGACCAGCTCGATCAGTGGCATCATGTCGCCGATCGGCCAGTCCCGCGCCACCAGGCGCTCGCGCGCCTCGGCAGGATCCCGCGAAGTGCGGATTATGTGGATCACCTCGTCGATATTGGCCACGGCGATGGCCAGACCAACCAGGACGTGAGCGCGATCCCGGGCTTTCGAGAGTTCGTGACGGGTGCGCCTGACCACCACTTCCTCGCGGAAAGTGATGAAAGCGGCCAGCATATCCCGCAGGCCAAGCTGTTCGGGCCGGCCGCGATTGAGGGCCAGGGCGTTGACCGGAAAAGCGCTCTGCAGGGGGGTAAAGCGATAGAGTTGGTTGAGCACCACTTCGGCGCTGGCGTCGCGCTTGAGCTCGACCACCACCCTCATGCCTGTGCGATCGCTCTCGTCGCGCATGTCGCTAACGCCTTCGACGCGTTTTTCGTGCACGAGCTCAGCGATCCGGGCGACCAGGGCCGCCTTGTTCACCTGGAACGGGATCGCGGTTATGATAATCGCCTCGCGATCCTTGCGGATCTCCTCGATCGTCGCCACGCCGCGGACCACGACCGAGCCGCGCCCGGTCATCAGGGCCAGGCGCGCGCCGGTGCGCCCGATGATCTCGCCGCCTGTTGGGAAGTCGGGCCCCGGCACGATGTCCAGAAGCTCGTCTAGCGGCAGGTCGGGGCGGTCGATCAGAGCCAGGCAGGCGTCGATGATCTCGCCAAGGTTGTGCGGCGGGATGTTGGTGGCCATGCCGACGGCGATGCCACCCGCGCCGTTGACCAGCAGATTGGGAATTCGCGAGGGCAGGACGGCGGGTTCCTGTTCCTTGCCGTCGTAGTTTTCCTTGAAGTCGACCGTGTCTTTGTCGAGGTCGGCCATGATCGCCATGGCGGCCTTGGTCAGTCGGCTTTCGGTGTAACGCATGGCGGCCGGCGGATCGTTGTCCACCGAGCCGAAATTGCCCTGCCCGTCGATCAGTAGCAGGCTCATGGAGAACGGCTGCGCCATTCTGACCATGGTGTCATAAATCGAAAGGTCGCCGTGGGGGTGATACTTACCCATCACGTCGCCGACGACGCGCGCCGACTTCACATAGCTGCGATCAGGGGTGTGCCCCTGCTCGTTCATCGAATAGAGGATGCGGCGCTGCACCGGTTTGAGGCCATCGCGCAGGTCGGGAAGCGCTCGGCTCACGATCACGCTCATGGCGTAGTCGAGGTACGACTTCTTGACCTCGTCCTCGATCGAGATCGGGGTCACATGGCCCCGCTGCGGGTCGCCCGGCGGCGTAATTTCTTCGGTCAAATGGGGGGTTCAGCGCTTCAGAATCGGACAAATACCGTACTGCTTCTTTAGCATCCGTCCCGCCCGGACGCCACCCGGAGGGCGAAAACGCCCATATTCCGGTAGAAAAACCTCAGAACGGGATTTCGTCGTCCATGTCGGCGCTGAAGGATTCTCGCGGACCCGCCGGCGCCGCGCGCGGCCCGGGTGCATAGCCGCCACCACCCCCGGGTTCCCTCGCGCCGTCGCCATCGCCACGACCGTCGAGCATGGTCAGTTCACCGCGAAACTTCTGCAGGACGATCTCGGTCGCGGTCTTTTCCACGCCGGCGGCGTCGGTAAACTTGCGGGTCTGCAGCGCGCCCTCGATATAGACCTTCGACCCTTTCTTAAGGTAATTCTCAGCGATCTTGACTAGGTTGTCGTTGAAGATCGAGATCCGGTGCCATTCGGTCTTTTCACGTTTTTCCCCAGAGGCTCTGTCTCTCCAGGATTCCGAAGTCGCGATACTGAAGCTGGCGACCCTGTCGCCCGAACCAAGCGATCGAATTTCCGGGTCACGGCCCAGGTTGCCGATCAGAATGACCTTGTTAACGCTGCCAGCCATGTTGTTTCTCTCGCGCACGCCCGGCGACCACGCACACCGGAATCTAATAAAAGACCTAGCAGCCTTTCAGCGAGAATCAAGCAAATGTTCCCTATTTGTTCCAGGTCATCTGAGTTACCCACAAGATAGGCGCGCCACTTCAGGGCCGGGGCATCGCCCCAGGCACCGCCAGGCGACCGTCTCCGGTACGGACCATAAACGGATAACGATAGCCGTCGACGGCCTGGGCGGTGAACACGCCCTCGCGCTGCAGGAACAGGAACTGGCCCTGATAGGCGCCGGTAATCTGGTCCTGACTGGTCCCCAGGGATCGAAACCGTAGACGCATGATTTCCAGCTGGGCCGCGCAGTGTTCAAGATCCGGCTGGTTGTCAGCCAGGCGGTTGAACCTCGGCTTGCCGGCGTCATCCTTGACCAGATGCCAGCACACGCCTCGGGCCATCGGCGCCTCGAGCGAAGGGGTGCAGCCCGAGAGGAAGACCGGGGCCATCAGGGCCAGGAAAACCATAGTCACACGCATCGGCGGAAGCTAGCACCGCTATCCCGCCGAGCAAATGACTAACCCGGAGGCGTGGGCGCGCAGCCGGGGTTGCGGTCAA
This sequence comes from Caulobacteraceae bacterium, assembly GCA_043742805.1. GTDB lineage: Bacteria > Pseudomonadota > Alphaproteobacteria > Caulobacterales > Caulobacteraceae > Acaudatibacter. The sequence goes on from JAYTXV010000090.1 coordinate 6,628, forward strand.
CGAGGGTATGAAAATTGCGATTGTCCGACGAAAACTCGATGCGGCCTTGCGCCAGACGCAGCGTGCGATCGCCCCAGCGGCCATAGGCCGGGGGGCCAGTCTGAATACATGTCCCGTCGTAGAGGGTCTTCACGCAGGCCGACAACGCCATGTCCTCCGGCAGCCGCGTCCATTCGGCTTCGCCGTAGCGCCAGCATCCGGCGACCCGCGTGGCGGAGGCCATGGCGGGCGCGTCGGCCGTCTGATCCGCACTTTGAGCGGGATCGGCCGAGGCCGGCGGCAAGGGCGTTATCTGGTTGGAGACCCCGTTGGTGGCTGCCAGGGCTCCGCTGGGGTCGAGACCCACGTCCAGCGCGCCGCTGGCCACGCCATTGCGGTGGGCGCAGTCGCTCAGGGTGAGTTCACCGACCAGTTGGCCGTTAACAAAGCAGCGCAGCGGCATGCGGGCGTCCAGTTTAACGACGTCGTCGCGCCCGGTCTGAACCACCAGCCCGCCCTGAGACGCGGGCGGAGCCTCGGCGGGTTCATGGTCTCGCCCGATCATGGACAGGGCGATCCCCAGACCAGCGACCAGGGCCAAGCCCATGCCCGCGAGAACCACGACCTTGCGGTTTCTCAGAAATTGCATTCCGGCCCTGGACCTATTTGAAACGATAGGTGATGCGTCCCTTAGAAAGATCGTAGGGGGTCATTTCGACCAGCACCTTGTCGCCGGCCAGAACCCGGATGCGATTCTTGCGCATCTTGCCAGCGGTGTGCGCGATAATTTCATGAGCGTTCTCTAACGTCACCCTGAAGGTGGCGTTGGGCAAAAGTTCGCTGACGGTGCCCGGCAGTTCCAACAATTCTTCTTTCGCCATGCGGCTCCTCGAATACGACAAACGGCAGAAACGCCCGCGACAGGTCTCGCGCGCGCTTCGGTAATCAACAATCATACGCATCCTGGGCGTTGAGGTCGATGGCTGGCGGGCGTATCGCGGTTGAGGTCATTCGAATCCGAGCTAAAGCCCCGGCGCTACACGCGCCCCCCCACGAGGCGCGCCCATGCCGATGATCGACAAAGTCTGGACCCCGGCCGCCATGGCGGCGCCGATTCTCGCATGCGTCCTGGCCGCTTCAGGCCCTACGACCGCGCAGTCCACGCCAGCCGTCGCCCCGGTCCAGAACGCCGGCCAAGACTGCGGTGGCGGCCTGAGTGAGCCCGTGCGCGGGGCCTGGCGGGACATGGGGGCCGAGGCCGGCCGCCTGGGATGCCCCACGCAAAGGGAGATGGCCACCTCGACATCGCCCAAGGGGTCGGCCGCGCGCGCGGCGGTGTTCGGTCTGAACGGTGAAATCATCCTTCATGTCTCGGGCCCCCGCGTCGGGCAGGTCTATACCGTCTGGGGCTGCGCTTATCGCCTGCTTGTCCAGTTCGGCGGGACGAGCGGTTGGCTAGGATTACCGATCGGGGAGGCCGAAAACATCCCCGACGGATCACGCCAGGCCTTCGAGGGCGGGTCGATCCGCTACACCCGAGCCTATGACGATTGCGAGGCCACGCCGGCCGTGCAAAGCGCCGTCGCGGCGGCTCCGATACCGCTGGATGCGGAAACACCGCTCGATGTCTTTGAAAATCCCGCCACCGGCGATCGCCTGAGCCTGGCGGCCGGCGGCAGCGTCGCCGAGGCTCTGAGCGCCGGCTACCTGAGGCTGCGCGGCCAGGCCCGGGTGCTGACTCTCCCCTCCCCCGGCGCTCTGCCGCTCAAGCTCTATTGGAACGAGGCCGGCGGCCTTCGCGAAACCCTGGCCTCGATCCAGAGCGAACAAGACGCCCTGGCGGCCGGCTATGTGTTCGAGGCGAGCCAGGGTTTCGTCTGGCCGGACCCGCGCCCGGGGACCCTGGCCCTCAAGCTGTTCCGCGAGCCGGCCACCGGACGCACGCGGCTGACGGCCGGCGCCGGGGACGAGAGCGAGGCGCTCGCCAAGGGCTATGGGTTCCTCAGGATCGAGGGCTATGCCGACCCCGCGCTTTGACGCTCAACGTCACCCACCAAAAGTGCGGACCTCGCCGAAGCGGCCGCGTATGCGCTTTTCCAATCCGTCGCGAACGTCGCGATAAGCCTGGAGCATGACGTCGCGCTGACCCGAAACCAGGGTCGGATCGAGTGTCGGCCAATATTCCACGTCGATCGCCCGGCCTCGGGCCATTTCGCCGGCCCGGTGGTGCGCCTCTGGCGACAACGAGACTACCAAGTCGAAGGAATCGTCCTCCAGATCGTTGAAGTTCTTGGGTCGGTGCCGGCTGAGATCACCACCCAGTTCATCCATCACCGCGACGGCGAACGGGTCGGCGGCGAACGGCAGTTCATCGCGACGAGTTCCTGTGTGGAGACCGCAACTGTCAACATAGACCGCCTGGCCGAACCACAACTTCATCAGACCCTCGGCCATCGGCGAGCGGACGCGATTGAGGTTGCAACAGAAGAGAACGGCGCCGGGCAGCCCACGATGAATTGGCCGGAGCTCGGTCACCCCCGCCATTGCAGCGCGCAGACCAGCGTGAAGAGACGGCGCGCGGTGTCCAGGTCGATGTCGATCTTGCCGGCGAGCCGGTGCTGCAACAGGCTCGAACCTTCGTTGTGCAGCCCCCGCCGGCCCATATCCAGGGCTTCGATCTTCTGGGGCGTGGCGTTGCGGATGGCGTCGTAATAGCTGTCGCAGACCATCCGGTAGTCGCGCACCACGCCGCGTAGGGGCGAGAGCGACAGCAGGTAGCGGCGCTGGTAGCTCGGGCCGGTGACATCCAGGGCAAGACGGCTGTCGATCAGGGCGATGCGAAGGTCGTAGGGGCCGCCCTCCGCGCCCTCCGGCGCGAAATCATTCTCTTCGATCAGATCGAAAATGGCGATCTGGCGTTCCTGCTCCTGATCGCGCGAGGCGGCGGCGAGGGACTCTTCGTCGAGTTCCACGGACCGCAGGCGATTGTTGGAGGAAGGGGACGACATCACGGCTTTCTAGCCCGTTCTCCGCTTCCGCCGAAACCGATCAATGCTCGCGATTGAAACGCAAGCTCATCGAGGCTGAATGGGCGGCAAGGCCCTCGGCGTCGGCCAGGGCGACACCCGCCGGCGCCAGAGCGCGAAACGCCAGCGCATCGCACTTCAGGACCGAGGTGCGCTTGAG
>JAYTXV010000091.1:0-3803 GCA_043742805.1 Caulobacteraceae bacterium
CCCAGCGCCTCGAGGCGTACGGTTTCAAGCGCGCCGGTGTCGGCGGCGGCGGTGGCGCGGGACAGAACATCGGCTTCCAGGCCGACTAGATCGTTGGTCACTTGACGAATTCCTTCCTCGTGGGAGGGGGCCAAAGAAAAACCCCCCGACGGTTTCCGCCAGGGGGTTCTTGAAAAGCGTGGAGCTCGAAAGCCCGATCTTTCCTCAGCCCAGGGCGGCGCGAACCTTTTCCGCGATGGCCTTAAACGCCGCCGGATCATTGCCCGCGATGTCGGAGAGAACTTTGCGGTCGATATCGATCCCGGCCAGATCAAGGCCGTGACTGAATATCGAATAGGTCATGCCCTCTTCGCGGGCGGCGGCGTTGATGCGCTGGATCCACAACGAGCGGAAGGCGCGCTTGCGCACCTTGCGGTCGCGGTAGGCGTACTGCCCGGCCCTGTCCACGGCCGCCTTGGCGGCGCGGATGGTATTTTTGCGGCGGCCCGAGAAGCCCTTGGCTTGCTCGAGAACCTTCTTGTGCTTGGCGTGGGCGGTTACGCCCCGTTTGACGCGAGCCATCTGTGTCTATGCTCCGGAAAAGTCTTAAAGGCCGTAGGGCAGGAAATGCGAGATGATCTTCGCGTCGGCCGCGCACATCACCTTGGTGCCCCGCTGCTGGCGGATATACTTGGCGCTGTGGCTCATCAGCCGGTGCCGCTTACCCGCCACGCCGGCCTTGATCTTTCCGGTCGCGGTCAATTTGAAGCGCTTTTTGGCGCCTGACTTGGTCTTCAGTTTGGGCATTTCGCATCGGCCCCGATCAAACGGGCGCCGTCCTCTAAGATGAGTCGCATTTACGAGCCGCCATGGCATGCCTGTCGGCCAGGCGGCTCAAACGAAGGGCGGGTGTCTAGGGCATCCGGAGCCGGAAGGCAAGGAGGGGGCGCTGTCCAAACAGGTCGTCAACCGGTTGAAGACGACCTTCCCCAGCAAGATCGACCGCACCGCCTCCGGCTTCGACGTCGAGCATCCCGACCGGCTAGAACTTCTGGTTCAACGCATGAAGGCGCCTCAGGGAGCCGCGGTGAGCCTTTAGCCAGGGCGATGGAGCCATCGAGTCCGGCCATTTGTTCACTGGATCGAGGCCGAGGCGGTATCCGCGATTCGACCCCTGGCGGGCGCAGAGCGGCTGGGCTAGATTCGGAACGGGCCGACCCTGTGGCGTGCTGCGCCGCCCGGGTCGTGGGGGGGCTAACTATGCGGCTAGAAGTGCTGGCGTGCGGCTTCGCCGCGACCATGGGCGCTGCGAGCGCCCACAGCCAAGCCGCGGCGCCTGCGGTCGCCCCGGCTCCCGACCCGAAACCCTGCTGTATGGTGCTCGCCGGCACGCCGGTGGAGATCGAAATCAGCGAATCGGTCACCAGCCGAACAGCTCACTCAGGCGACAGCTATGAATGGAGACTGGCAAGAGACCTGGTCATGGACGGCGTCGTTGTGGTCGCTGCAGGCGCCCCTGGTCGCGGCGAAGTCATAGACGCCGGGGCTGGCGGTATCGGCGGCCGACCGGGCAAGCTAATTCTCGCGGCGCGATCGATCAAGGCTGGCGACACCCGCCTGCCGCTGCGCAGCTTCCATATGTCAGGCTCCGGCCGCGATGATTCCAAGGCGGTCGGCTTGGTGATCGCCACGGTGGGAGTCGTCGGCTTCGCCTTGCGGGGTGGTGACATCGCCTTTCCGTCGGGCACGCGCGCCAGCGCCAAGGTCGCGGCGGACACCTTCATTCTCTCGTCCAGCCAACCCCACCCGTCCGCCGCCGACGGTCCACCGCCCGCCAAGGAAAAAACGCCATGAACCTCGCCGCATCCATTATTGCCGCCGGCCTCCTGGCCGCGACGGCTACGACCGGCCTTGCCCAGGACGCACCGGCAGCGGCAGCCGCCGCGCCGAGCGCCACGGCGCCGATGACTGAATCGGCGGCCGGCCAGACAGGCCATGTCGCGCTGCCTCCGGCCGGCAAGAGCCAGGTCGTGTTCTTCAGGACCGGCGCCTACATGGGCGGGGGGACGTGGTTCAAGGTCCGGGAAAACGGCGCCGAGTTGGGCAAGCTCAGCAACGAGGCTTACTTTGTCGCCATGCTTGATCCTGGGCCCCACACGTTCACCAGCGCGACCGAGAACACGACGACGTTGAGGATGGAGCTCGACCCGGGCGAAACCTACTACGTGCGCGGCACCTTGCAGTTTGGAGTCTTGATAGGAGAGCCCAATCTGGCCCCATCCGACGAGGCGCTGTTCGAGAAGCACTACGCTCACCTGCATTCGGTCCGGTTCATCGACCCCGGCGCCGTCAAGCCGGTTGACTAATTACAGCCGGTCACCGGGGGAAGAACGATGATGAAAAAGTATTGCCTGCATTTGTTGACGGTCGCCGCCTCGGCCCTTGTAGCCCTGGTCGGAATGGGCGCTCATGCCGCCGACCAGACAGCCACCACCGTGCGAGTGCTTCCGACCCCACCGCCGCCGGCGGTCGCGCCGTTCGTTCCTGTGGCGCCGGTGCCGCTGCGCGCGAGGTTGCCGGAGGGGCCAAAGGTCCACCTCCAACTTGGAGAGCGCCTTTCGTCCGCGACGGCTACCGTCGGCGACACCTTCCAAGTTACCTCCGATGAAGAAATCAGACTGCCTGATGGGACCATCCTGCCTGTCGGCTATGCCGGCAAGGGCGAGGTTACGGTCGCGGAGAAGACCGGCATACTCGGCAAGAGCGGCGAGCTCGGAATTCGCATGAACTATCTGAAGATCGGGGACGCCCGCATTCGCTTGCGCTCGAACAAATTCGGAGAAGGCAAGAGTGGTGTGACCAACGCAATCGTGGTCACCGTTCTGTTCGGTCTGCCCGGCCTGCTTGTGCATGGTCACAGCATTATCTATCCGAAGGGCCAGGAGGTCCTGGCTTACGTCGATCAGGACACAGAGATCAGCCTTCCCGTCGCGTCTCCGCCAAGCGAAAATTGACCCCGGTCGTTCCGACTAACCTTCCGGCCTAAACCTCAGTATCGGAACCGGATCGCCGCCGTCGGCGGGCTGGAAGAGGTCGAACACCGCCTTCACCGGCATGCCCGCGTACGGCGCCTCGACCTCGCATTCCACGATCTGGGCGACCGCGCGTGGGCCCTCTTCGAGGTCGACCAGGGCGATGACGAACGGGACCAGTTCCTTTTGAGTCGGATCGTGGCCGATGCGGTCGATGGTGAAGGCGTGGATGGTTCCGCGGCCGGAAGCCTCGGTCCAGCGCCAGTCGGCCCGCCAGCACTTCGGGCACCGCGCCCGGGGATAAAAGAACGCGCCGTCGCGCGGGCAGACCTGCAGCAGGAACCGCCCGTCCGCCGCGGCCTCGAAAAACGGCGTCGTCACCGGCGTCGGTTGGGGAATGGAGCGGCCGTCTCTCGCCAGCCTGACCATCACGCGCCCTCCAGGATCAGCGAGACCTGTTCCGACATCATCCCGCCATTGCCGTTCACGAAGGCCAGGTCACATTTTCGCTGCTGGCGCTGCCCGGCCCGGCCCTGAATCTGCCGCACGGCCTCGATCACATGCGTCATGCCGCCGGAGATGCCCGCCTGGCCGAAGCCGAGCTGACCGCCATTGGTATTGACCGGAAAGTCGCCGTCGTAGCGGAAATCGCGCTCCCGCACGAAGGCGCCGCCCTCGCCCAGGCGGCAAAAGCCGGCGTCCTCCAGCGAACGCAGCACGGTGATCGTGTAGCAGTCATAGATCTGCGCGCTGTCCATCGCCGCCGGCGTCGTCCCGGCCATGGCGAAGGCG
>JAYTXV010000092.1:0-4190 GCA_043742805.1 Caulobacteraceae bacterium
CAAGGACCCCGACGGCTTCCACCTGGTCACCCCGGCGGAGAAGATGAAGATCACCGTCGAGGACGCGCCGTTCATCGCCATCCGCCTCGACGCGCTGAAAGATGACGACGGCCGGGCGGTGCTGCGGTTCACGACCAATGTCGGCGATCAGGTCGACGCCGGTCCCGACAACCCGATCAGGGTCGAGGTCGATCCCGAGAGCGGCGAGCCCCGGCCCTATGTCCACGTCCGCCGGGGCCTGGAGGCGCTGATCGCCCGGCCGGTGTTCTATGAGCTTTCCGAACTGGCCGAGCAGAGCGAAGAGGCCGGCGAGCCGATCCTCGGCGTGCGCTCGAACGGGGCCTGGTTCCCCATCTCGCCCCCCGGGACCAGTCTGGCGTGAAGGCTGGCCGCGAATGACGGTTGATGTTTCGCCGGCCAACCTGCGCGACTGGATCAGCGGGCGGCTGGACCCGCTGCACCTGGAGGCCGATTCCAGCCACGGCGTGCGCTCCGATTTCGACCTCGACAATGACCGCCCCGCCGAGGGGCCGGAGCCGTTGAAGCCGGCCGCCGTACTGATCGGGCTGGTCGAACGCCCCGAGGGCCTGGGGGTGATCCTGACCCGCCGCGCCGACACCCTGCGCAGCCACACCGGCCAGGTCGCGCTGCCCGGCGGGCGGCAAGACCCGGGCGAAACCCCCTGGGCGACCGCGCTGCGCGAGGCGGAGGAGGAAATCGGCCTGCATCCGTCGCACGTCACCCTGGTCGGCCTGTCCACGCCCTATCGCACCGGCACCGGCTATCACGTCACCCCGGTGGTGGGGTTCATCAAGCCCGGCTTCACCCTGGAGGCCAATCCCGACGAAGTGGCCGAAATCTTCGAGCCGCCGTTCTCGTTCCTGATGGACCCGGCCAACCATCAGCGCCGCGAGGGCCGCACCCCGGCCGGGGACCAGCGCAAGTTCTACGCCATCACCTGGAACGACCAGCTGATCTGGGGGGCCACGGCGGGGATGCTGCGGGCGCTGCACGACCGGCTGTATGGGGCGGCCGTTGATTAAGATCCTGGTGATCCGGATGGCGGTATTCGCCCTGCCGTTCCTGGGCTGGCTGGTCTGGCGCCAGATCGCGCGCCGCCTGGGCCGCGGGCTGGGGCCGGCGCCCTGGGGGTGGCTGATCGTCGGGGGCGCGATGCTCGCCGCCCTGTCGCTGGTGGTCACCGCGCTGTTCCCTTCGGGCCCCGACACCGGGACCTATGTTCCGGGCCAGGTGCGCCCCGACGGCGGTGTCACGGCCGGCCATTTCGTGCCGCGGTCGCCCGGCGGCGACGGCGACGGCGGCGACGGCGGCAATCGGCCCTGACCCAAATCCCGGAAAACGAGCTTCTGCCGGCGCAGCCCTGGCTGACCGATCCGGCCACGGCGGCGGTGATGGAAGCGCTGGAGGCGGCCGGCGGCGCTGACTGCGCGCGGTTCGTCGGCGGCTGCGTGCGCAATGCCATACTCGGGGCGCCGGTCCGTGACATCGATATCGCCACCAAGCTGAGGCCGGCGGCGGTGACCGAGGCGCTGAGGGCCGCCGGGCTGAAGGCGATTCCCACCGGCATCGAGCATGGCACGGTGACCGGCGTCGCCAAGGGCAGGACGTTCGAGATCACCACCCTGCGCCGCGATGTCGAGACCGACGGTCGCCGCGCCGTGGTGGCCTTCACCACCGATTGGAGCGAGGACGCGGCGCGGCGGGATTTCCGGCTCAACGCGCTCTATGCCGACCGGTCAGGGCGGATCTTCGACCCCACCGGCCACGGCCTCGCCGACGCCAGGGCCAGAGCCATCGTGTTCGTCGGCGACGCCGCCACCCGGATCGCCGAGGACGCGCTGCGCATCGCCCGCTATTTCCGGTTCCTGGCCTGGTATGGGCGGGGTGAGCCCGATCCCGCCGCTCTGGCCGCCTGCCGGGAAGGCCGGGGACTGCTGGCCGGTCTGTCCGCCGAACGGATCGGTAACGAGGTGCTGACCCTGCTGGCCGCCGATGACCCCCGGCCCGCGATGCGGCTGATGGCCGAGGGCGGGGTGCTGGCCTCGCTGATCCCCGCCGCCGAGGGTCTTGAGCGCTTCGAAGCCCTGGTGCGGATCGAGAGCGAGTTGCTGTTGACCAACGATCCGCTGTTGCGCCTAGCGGCCCTGGCGCCCAGCGACGCGAAGGCGGCCCTGGCCATCTGCGCGCGCCTGCGTCTCTCCAACGCCCAGCGTGACCGGCTGGTGGCTGCGCTGGGGACCGAGCCGCCGCTGGTTTCCTGGCTGAGTCCGCGGGAGCTGCGCCGGGTGATCTATCGGCTGGGGGCCGACACCACCTGTGACAGGGTGATGCTGGCCTGGGCCGCCTCGCCGCGTCCCGCCGCCGCGGTGCAATGGCGCGCGCTGCTGCCGATGGCCAGGGGCTGGACCGTGCCGCGCCTGCCGCTGACGGGCGACGAGGTGCTCGCCGCCGGGGTGCCGCCGGGCGCGATGGTCGGGGCGGTGCTGCGCGAGGTTGAAAGCTGGTGGATCGACAACGACTTCACCGACGACAAGCTGTCGGTGGTCGAACGCCTCAAGGCCGTCGCCCAGGGCATGGCCTATTAGGCTGTCACCACCCGGTCACCGTCGATCCTGACCCGCCAGGGGGTCAGATATTTGCCGCCGCAGGGTCCGCCGACGCAGAGGCCGGTGTCGGGCCTGAACAGGGCGCCGTGCGAGGCGCACATGATGAACTTGCCCCCGCGGGTCAGATAGCGGTTCGGGACCACAGCCAACGGCATGCCGGCGTGCGGACAGTGATCGACCCAACCGGTCACCGCGCCGTGGGTGCGGGTGACGAAGCCGAGGAACAGCGCGTCGCCCTCGCGGAACACGAAGCCGCGCGCGCCGGGCTCGGGCAGGTCGGCCAGAGGGCAGAGCGGCGTTCCGGGAGCCGGTTGGGCCGGGTTGGTCATGGCTTCAGCTTTCGGCCCGCAGCGGCCGGGCCAGCAGGGCGGCGATGGCGGGGTCGACGGCGATCTCGCCGGCCAGGATGGCGCTGACCGCATCGCAGATCGGCGTCTCGACGCCAAGCCTGGCGGCCAGCGCGCGCACCGCCGGCGCCGAGGCGACGCCCTCCGCCACCGAGCGCTTGTCGGCCAGGGCCTCGTCGAGGCTGAGCCCCCGGCCAAGCGCCAGGCCGACGCTCATGTTGCGCGACCTGGGGCTCGAACAGGTCAGCACCAGGTCGCCCAGGCCGCACAGCCCGGCCACGGTCTCGGCCTCGCCGCCGAGGGCGATCGCCAGCCGGGTCATCTCCGCGAAGCCCCGGGTGATCAGGGCGGCGTGAGCGCTGCGCCCCAGGCCCCGGCCCTCGACGATCCCGCAGGCGATGGCCAGCACGTTCTTCACCGCCCCGCCGGCCTCGGCGCCGATCATGTCGTCGGACACATAGGGCCGAAAAGTCGGGCCGGCGATCCGATGGGCCAGGGTCTCAGCCAGGGAGATGTCGCCGGCCGCCAGGGTCACGGCGGTGGGCAGGCCGCGGGCCACCTCGTCGGCGAAACTGGGTCCCGACAGCACCGCCGGGCGCGCTTGCGGAACGGTTTCGGCCAACACCTGGGTCATCAGTTTCAGCGAGCCGGCCTCGATGCCCTTGGCGCATAGCAGCACCGGAACGCCGGGCGCGGCGTGCTGGGCATACAGGGAAAGCCCGGACCGCAGGTGCTGGGCCGGGGTCACGGCCAGGATCAGGTCGGCGCCGGCCAGGTCCGCCATGTCGGTGGTGGCGGCGACGCCGGCGTCGAGCTCGACATCGGTCAGGAACAGCGGATTGCGCCGCCGCAGGTTGATCGACGCCACGACCTCGCTTTCCAGCGCCCACAGGGTCACCGACAGTCCGGCGCGGGCGCAGACCTGGGCCAGGGCGGTTCCCCAGGCGCCGCCGCCGATCACGCCGGCCCTGTTCATGGCCGGGGGTTCACGACCTGGGGCTCATGACGGGGGGCTCATGCTTTCGCCCCCTTGCGGCCGGGGATGTGGGTCGGGTTGAGCCGGGCCGCCGCCTCGTCCAGCGGCCAGCGCGGCCGGGCCACGACATCGAGACCGTCCGTCAGTCCCAGCGCCAGCCGTTCGGCCCCGGCCAGGGCGATCATCGCGGCGTTGTCGGTGCAATAGGCCAGCGGCGGGGCCGCGAAGCTGAACCCCCGG
>JAYTXV010000093.1:0-10221 GCA_043742805.1 Caulobacteraceae bacterium
AGCGCAGTGGCGGCGGCGGTGGCGATCGCCGGGACCGTCGCGACCGGAACAAGCCGGAAGAACGCGCCGACAATGAAATCGTGGAAAAACTGGTCCACATCAACCGCGTTGCCGCGACTGTCAAAGGTGGCCGGCGCTTCTCGTTCGCAGCCTTGATGGTCGTGGGTGATCAAAAGGGCAGGGTGGGCTTTGGCCACGGTAAGGCGCGGGAAGTTCCCGAAGCCATCCGCAAGGCCACCGAAGAAGCCAAGAAAACCATGATCCGTGTGCCACTGCGTGAATCCCGCACGCTTCACCATGACGGCCAGGGGCGCTGGGGCGCCGGCAAGATCATGATGCGGGCGGCGCCTCCCGGCACCGGCGTTATCGCCGGTGGCCCGATGCGCGCCATCCTCGAAACCCTGGGCGTCCAGGACGTGGTGGCCAAGTCTGTGGGTTCATCCAACCCCTACAATATGATCCGGGCTACCTTTGAGGCCCTGAAGGTTCAGGCTTCGCCGCGACAGGTTGCGGCGAAGCGTGGCAAGAAAGTTGGCGATATCGTCGAGCGGCGCACCGACGTCAGCGGCGAAGTCGTTGAAGTTTAAGGACTGATCTGATGGCCACGGTAACCGTTCGTCAAACTGCCAGCCCAATCCGGCGCAAGAGCGATCAACGCGCCACCTTAGTGGGTCTCGGCCTCAACCGGATCGGCAGGACCGCCGTTCTGCAGGACACCCCCTCCGTGCGCGGCATGATTGCCAAGGTATCGCATATGGTTGAAGTCCTGGCCTAGCTTCTGCACTGCCCCTCGCGATTCAGGGGGCGGATCACCCTTTCAATCAAGCCGAGTCGGGGTCGTTCCCGGCGCTTAAACTCCAAGGAGAGGCGATTATGACCAAGCTCAATGAGCTTTCCCCAAGCCCCGGTTCTACGAAGGGCCGCATGCGCGTCGGTCGGGGTCCTGGTTCGGGCAAGGGCAAAACCGCCGGGCGCGGCGTGAAGGGCCAGAAGGCTCGTTCAGGCGTTGCCATCGCCGCTTTCGAAGGCGGCCAGATGCCTTTGCACATGCGGATGCCCAAGCGCGGGTTCAACAACATCTTTGCCTTGGATCTCGCCGAGGTCAACTTTTGGCGCCTGGAACAAGCGGTCGCGGCCGGCAAACTCGACCCGGCAAAGCCGGTGGACGCCGCTGCTCTGATAGCGGCCGGCGTGCTGCGCCGCGCCAAGGACGGCGTCAAGCTGCTCGGCAAGGGTGAGTTGACGACGAAGTTCGATATCATTGCCTATGACGCTTCCGGGCCGGCCAAGGTGGCGGTGGAAAAGGCTGGCGGAACCCTGACCCTCACCAAGAAGCCAGTCGCCGCCAAGGTGGACGCCTGAGTTTAGCGGTGGTTGTGGTGTTTACCCTCTCGCGCCGCCGACTGATCTGTGTTTCGTCGCGCCTTTAGATTCTGAGGTAATGAATGGCTTCGGCCGCCGAACAGCTAGCCGCTAATATGAATTTCGGCGCCTTTCAGAAGGCGACCGAACTTCATAAGCGTATCTGGTTCACCCTGATCGCCATGGTGGTCTATCGTCTGGGGACCTACATCCCCATCCCGGGCATCAACGCCGCCGCCTTCGCCCACGCCTTCGAGGGACAGTCCAAGGGCATCCTGGGCATGTTCAACATGTTCTCCGGCGGCGCCGTCCAGCGGATGGCGATCTTCTCGTTGAACGTGATGCCCTACATCTCCGCCTCGATCATCGTGCAACTACTGGGCACCACCTATCCGCCTTGGGAAAAGCTTCGCAAGGAAGGCGGCGAGGCCGGTCGTAAGCAACTGAACCAATACACGCGCTACCTGACCGTGCTGCTGGCGCTGTTCCAGTCGTTCGGCATCGGGGTCGGCCTCTCCAACAGTCCCGGCATCGTCGATCACCCCGGGGTGATCTTTATCGCCTCGACCATGGTGACCCTGGTTGGCGGCACCATGTTCCTGATGTGGCTCGGTGAGCAGATGACCAGCCGGGGCGTCGGCAACGGCATATCGCTGATAATTTTCGCGGGTATCGTAGCGAGGCTTCCCGTCGGCCTGTGGGACTTGTTGCAAGAGGCTCGGATTGATCCGTCGAAGAGTATGGTGATCTTCGGCTTTATTGGACTGGCCATCGCGGTCGTGCTGTTCATCGTGTTCATGGAGCGGGCTCAGCGGCGATTGCTGATCGTCTATCCCAAGCGACAGGTGGGCAATCGCATCATGGGCGGCGAAAATTCGTTCCTGCCGCTGAAGATCAACGTGTCCGGGGTAATCCCGCCGATTTTCGCTTCATCCCTGTTGTTGCTCCCGGCGACCGCCATGAGCTTTCTGGCGACTGCCAAGCTGCCCGACTGGGCCCAATGGCTGCCACTGGTTGTCGGTCAGATGCAGCACGGCAAGCCGTTGTTTATGGTGCTCTATGGCACGCTGATCGTGTTTTTCTGCTTTTTCTACACGTCGGTCGTGTTCAATCCGGACGACACTGCGGAGAACCTGCGGAAGTATGGCGGCAATTTGCCGGGTATCCGGCCTGGGAAGCGTACCGCAGAGTATATAGACTACGTCCTTACTCGTTTGACCCTGATCGGCGCCGCCTATATCGCCCTTGTGTGTCTGGTGCCGGAATTCCTGGCCGGACCCAACGGATCCTATGCATTCGGAGGCACCTCGATTCTCATCGTCGTTTCGGTGACAATGGACACAGTAGCGCAAATTCAGTCTCATCTGCTGGCGCATCAGTATGAAGGCCTAATCAAAAAATCGAAGCTGCGTGGCGGGAGAACCCGCTAAAGCAGCCGTGGAGTTAGGGAAGCAAACATGAACCTGATCCTTTTCGGACCGCCGGCGGCGGGGAAGGGAACGCAGGCCAAGCGGCTGGTCGAGACCCGGGGGTTGGTCCAACTCTCCACGGGAGACATGCTTCGCGCGGCAATAGCGTCGGGATCCGAGCTCGGTCGCAAAGTCGAGGGGACCATGAGCCGCGGCGACCTGGTCACGGATGAAATTGTCATTGGCCTGATCGAGGAAAGATTGCCGGCTGCGGACGCCGCCGGCGGCGCTATATTCGATGGTTTCCCACGCACGCAGGCCCAGGCTCAGGCTCTGGATTCCATGTTGGCCCGTCGCGGATCTCAGATTGACCAGGTCATCTGTCTTACCGTGGATGAAGACGCCATCAAAGCCCGCATCGCGGGGCGATTCGCCGAATCGGGTCGTCCCGACGACAACCCGGTGGCCTTTGAGCAGCGCCTTGTCGCGTACAATCGCGACACCGCGCCGCTGCTGCCCTACTACCAAAGCCAGAACAAGCTGGTGAAAGTCGATGGGCTCGCCCCAGTAGATGAGGTTTCCGGCGCGATCGACGCTGCGCTTGAGGGAGCCGGCTGAAGAGGCGCTTGTAACGGCGGAATGTGAAGGTTTTATTGAGCCGTGGCATTGACGTCAGAGCGTCAAATCCTATAACATCCTCTTCCGCGAAAGAAGCGCGATCGGTGTGTCTGCCCCTAGTCCTAGGCGGCGGGACCGTTCGCGCCTTTTCGCGCTGTTAGATGTGCCCAGGAGAAAAGCTGCGTGGCCCGTATCGCCGGCGTAAATATTCCGACCAACAAGCGCGTTGTGATCGCGCTCCAGTACATTCATGGAATCGGCCAGGCTAAGGCCCGTCAGATCGTAGATCGGGTCGGCATCATCGACAGCCGCCGCGTCAACCAACTCACCGATCAGGAAGTCATCCAGATCCGTGAAGTCATTGATCGCGACTATCAGGTGGAAGGCGATCTCCGGCGTGAGACTTCGGTCAATATTAAGCGTCTGATGGATTTGGCCTGCTATCGCGGCCTGCGTCATCGCAAGGGCCTTCCGGTCCGCGGCCAGCGCACACACACCAACGCCCGCACCCGCAAGGGTCCGGCCAAGCCGATCGCCGGCAAGAAGAAATAAGAGAGGCGCCCCATGGCTAAAGAACCGGCGCGCGTCAAAAAGCGCGAACGCAAAAACATCACCTCTGGCGTTGCTCACGTGAACGCCTCGTTTAACAACACCATGATCACCATCACCGACGCTCAGGGAAACGCGATCTCCTGGTCCAGCGCTGGCGCCATGGGCTTCAAGGGATCGCGCAAGTCCACGCCCTACGCCGCCCAGATGGCCGCCGAGGACGCCGGCAAGAAAGCCGCCGAGCACGGCGTTCGCACCCTAGAGGTGAACGTGTCCGGTCCCGGCTCCGGCCGCGAGTCGGCTCTGAGAGCTCTGTCGGCGGCGGGCATGACCATCACGACCATCCGTGATGTCACCCCGATGCCTCACAACGGCTGCCGGCCTCCCAAGCGTCGCCGCGTCTAGGCCCTGAACTCTTCCCCATTCATCGTCGGCCCGATTCTTCGCGGCCGTCGAGCCCGCGTCCGAGGGATACCGATACGTGATTGAAAGAAATTGGAACGAACTCATCCGCCCTGAAAAGCCGATGATCGAGTCCGGCGCCGACGGCGCCCGCAAGGCCCGCATCATCGCCGAGCCCCTGGAACGGGGATTTGGGGTTACGCTCGGTAACTCGCTGCGTCGGGTCCTGCTGTCGTCGCTGCAAGGCGCCGCAGTGACCGCTATCCAGATCGATGGCGTCGTACACGAATTTTCGTCGCTTGAGGGCGTTCGCGAGGACGTGGTCGACATCGTCCTCAACATCAAGCAATTGGCTCTGCGGATGCACTCCGAAGGCCCTAAGCGCATGACCCTTCGCGCCACCGGTCCGGGCGCGGTGACGGCTAGCCAGATCGATGCGCCATCCGATATCGAGATCCTGAATGGCAAGCACGTCCTGCTGACCCTGGACGAGGGCGCATCCGTGCGTATCGAGTTCACGGTGCAGAATGGCAAGGGCTATGTGCCCTCCGAAAAGAACCGTCCGGAAGATGCGCCGATCGGCCTGATTGCCGTCGACGCGCTCTACAGCCCCGTCAAGCGCGTCGCCTATCGCGTCGAGCCTACCCGCCAGGGCCAGAGCCTCGATTACGACAAGCTGGTCATGGAGGTTGAAACCAACGGCGCGGTTTCGCCGGTGGACGCCGTAGCTTATGCGGCTCGGATTCTGCAGGACCAGCTGGATGTCTTCATTACCTTCGACGAGCCGAAGAAGAAGCTGGACGGCGAGGCCAAGCCAGATCTGCCCTTCAACCCGGCCCTGCTCAAGAAGGTGGACGAACTCGAATTGTCGGTCCGCTCGGCCAACTGCCTGAAGAACGACAACATCGTCTACATCGGCGACCTGATCCAGAAGACCGAGGCGGAAATGCTCCGCACCCCCAACTTCGGCCGCAAGTCCTTGAACGAGATCAAGGAAGTCTTGACCAATATGAACCTCCACCTCGGCATGGATGTCCCAAATTGGCCGCCCGAGAACATCGAAGATCTGGCCAAGAAGTTCGAAGACCAAATCTGAAACGTCTGCTATACGGCCCGTCGTGAGACGGCCCGACCGCTTGAGGAGAGACGAAAATGCGCCACGGCTATGCCCGTCGGAAACTGGGCCGGACATCCGCGCACCGCACCGCCATGTTCGCCAACATGTCGGCCAGCCTGATCAAGCATGAGCAGATCATCACCACCCTGCCCAAGGCCAAGGAGCTTCGCCCCTTCGTCGAAAAGCTGGTGACACTGGCCAAGAAGGGTGACCTTCACGCCCGCCGCCTGGCCATCTCTAAGGTCCGCGACGTCGACCAGGTCGGTAAGCTTTTCTCTACCCTAGGGCCCCGCTACAGTGGGCGGGCCGGCGGTTATATTCGCGTGCTCAAAGCCGGCTTTCGCCACGGCGACAACGCCGCCATGGCGGTGATTGAATTCGTCGACCGCGATGTCAGCGCCAAGGGCAAGGATTCCGGCCCGATTCAAAACGCTTCGGCCGAATAGAGTCTCGTTCAAACGTCGGCTACGTCGCATCACCTTGATGCGGTAGCGCGGTCCAGGCTATCTCCCCCGAACATCAAAGGGGGAAGCGCTATGCTAATCGTTCATCATCTCGGCGTCTCACAGTCCGATCGTATCGTCTGGCTCTGTGAGGAGTTGGGCATTGCCTACGAGATGAAGAAATACGACCGCGACCCGGTCACCCGTTTGGCCCCGGCGGAATACAAGGCGCTGCACCCCTGCGAGACTGCCCCGGTGATCACCGATGGCGACGTTGTCTTGGGCGAGTCCGGGGCCATCGCCGACTACATCATTGCCAAATATGGCCAGGGACGTCTGGCTCTGAAGCCGGACCACGCGCACTACGCCGACTATCTTTACTGGCTCCATTTCGCCAACGGCTCATTCATGCCCGCTGGTATGACGGCGCTGGTGCTCGGCATGTTGGGCTTAAGCGAATCCGAGGCCGTCAAGCCACTGCTCCTTCGCGGCGACCGGGCCTATGCCATGACCGAGAAACGCCTTGGCGAGGCGACGTGGTTCGCGGGCGATGAGTTTACCGCCGCCGACATCATGATGCTCTTTCCCCTTACGACGATGCGCGTGTTTGCCCCGCGCGACCTGGCGCCCTATCCCAATATCCGGGCCTACCTCGCTCGCGTGGGGCAGCGCCCCGCCTACCAACGCGCGGCCAAGAAGGGTGACCCGGATCTGACCCCGCTGCTCAGCTAGAAACCGCAGGAACTGCGAGGCTGCTCTCGCCATTGAAGCCTTCTGTCAGAGAGGGTGCGCCAGGGTCGCGCTCTCCTGGGCGCGCCAGAAATGGCCCGGATGGTTCTGAAAGGTCGGGCTGACGTAGGAGGCTAAGGACGCGGGGGCCGGCCCAACTTGCGCTGATGTAACCTCTCGATCACGCTAAGTTCGGTGCCAAACAGGCTATCAACAGGCCGCTGCGGCACCTCCTGTAAATGAATCTCGCCACAGTTCTGGCCGACCGGGGCAACCACCGCGTCCGGCAACTAACGCAGACGCAGAAATAGACACAGACACAGACACAAGTAAGGCAGCGCCTGGAGGCGGAACTCACAGATGTGCAGGCCCGCCTGCTGGCCGCCGCTTTGGAGGCGGTTGGATCAGGCTGCGAGGCTAGCTGGAAGCGGGTGATGGAATCGCTTGCCGCCGATTGACCCGGCCCGTCGATCCGTTCAGGCAGGTTCCAATCCGACGCGTTGTGGCCGTTGGAAACCGAATTTGGGAACTCCAATGATCGACCTAACCCACGGTGAACGGGAATCGGAACTGGCGAGGCGGGTGGACGGCTTTATCCGCGACGTCGTGATTCCCTATGAGGGCGATTCTCGGATCGGCCATCACGGCCCCAATGACGACTTGGCGCATGAGCTCAAAGGCAAGGCGCGCGATGCGGGTCTGCTGTCGCCCCACGTCGGTGAGGCGTTCGGCGGTCTGGGGCTTTGTCACCGCGAGATCGCCACGGTGTTCCGCGCCGCGGGCTATTCGCTGCTCGGGCCGATCGCGCTGAACATCATGGCCCCTGACGAAGGTAACATGGCGTTGCTGGAAAAGGTCGCCAGCAGCGAGCAGCAGGAGCGCTTCCTCCGGCCGCTGGCCGCTGGCAAGACACGTTCCGCTTTCCTGATGACCGAGCCGGACGGCGGCGCGGGCTCCGATCCCTCGATGATGAAGACCGTCGCCCGTCAGGACGGCAATCACTGGGTGATTAGCGGCCGGAAGGCCTTCATCACCGGCGCCGATGGCGCGGCCTTCGGTATCATCATGGCCAAGACGGAGGAGGGGGCGACCCTGTTCCTCGCCGACCTGCCCGATCCGGCCGTCGTCACCGAGCGGGTGCTCGATACCATCGATCGCACCATGCCCGGCGGCCACGCGGTGATCGCCATTAACGACCTGCGCCTGTCGGCCGACTCCATACTGGGCGAGGTGGGGCAGGGGTTCAAATACGCCCAGATACGCCTGGCCCCCGCGCGCCTGACCCACTGCATGCGCTGGTGGGGGGCGGCCAAACGCGCCCACGACATCGCTGTCGATTACGCCTGCAAGCGCCACGCCTTCGGCAAGCCGTTGATCGACCATGAGGGCGTCGGCTTTATGCTGGCTGACAATGAGATCGATTTGAAGCAGGCCGAACTGACCATCGACTGGTGCGCCTGGGTGCTCGACAATGCCGGACACGGCGGCGGGACGCCGGAGTCCAGCCTCGCCAAGGTCTCGGTCTCCGAGGCCCTCTATCGCATCGCCGACCGCTGCGTACAGATTCTAGGCGGCATGGGTGTCTCTGATGACACGCCGGTCCACCAGATCTTCCGCGATATTCGCGCCTTTCGCATCTACGACGGCCCCTCCGAGGTTCACCGCTGGTCGATGGCGAAGCGGATCAAGCGCGAGGCAAGAGCTCACCAATCCGCATCGCTCGTTCCGGCACCTCGAACTTGAAAAGGTGACTCCATGACCCGCGCTTTCAAACTGGTCGATGTGTTCGGCGAGACACCGCTGACGGGCAATCCGCTGGCCGTGGTGTTCGACGCCGAAGGGCTCGACGCAAACATCATGCTGAAGATCGCCCGCTGGATGAACCTGTCGGAGACGGTGTTCCTGATGGCGCCGACCGATCCGGCCGCCGACTACAGTGTCCGCATCTTCACGCTCGATCGTGAGCTGCCCTTCGCCGGCCATCCAACCTTGGGCGCTTGCCACGCCTGGCTGGGGGCCGGCGGTCAATCGCGCTGCTCCGGCCAGGTGATCCAGGAATGCGGCGCCGGCCTCGTCCGAGTACGCCTGGGGGAGGGTGTCAACGCCTTCGCCGCTCCGCCCATCCTGCGCGGCGGCCCGGTGGAGAATGCTCTGCTGGATGAGGTCGCCGCCGTGCTGCGGATTGGTCGCGGCGACATTGTCGACGCTCAATGGATCGATAATGGCCCAGGTTGGATCGGCGTGCTGATGAGCTCTGCCGACGCGGTCCTGGCGTTGCAGCCGGCCCGCGACCATCCCCGGCGGATCGAGATCGGGGTGGCGGGTCCGCACGCCCCTGGTTCCAGCCTTGCCTTCGAATTGCGCGCCATCTTCAGCGACCAGCACGGGGGACTGCGGGAGGATCCGGTAACTGGAAGTCTCAACGCCTCCATGGCCCAGTGGCTGTTGGCTTCAGGTCGGGCGACCGCGCCCTACGTTGCGGCCCAAGGAACGGCGCTGGGGTGCGCCGGAAGGATTCACATCAGCCAGGATCCCAGCGGCCAAGTGTGGGTCGGCGGGTCGGCGCGGACCATCGTGTCGGGAGTGTTGGGGGGCGACTGAAGGCTCGGCGGAATTGACACGCCGCATGATATATTTCCCTATCCAGGGAAATATTTCATCTATCGATAAAGAAAATCACATGGCCGACTGGCGCCCTAACCTGATTTCCGCCGCGTGCTACCGCGATCCGATCGCCGCCCTGGCCGATCCCCACCGGCGCCGGGTCATCGTATTACTGCGCGAAGGTGCGAGGCTGGCCGGAGGATTGGCGCGCGCTCAAACAGTGCGGCTTGCTGGAAGAATCGCATCCGCAATTTGACGCGCGCGTGCGCATCTACGCTCTGAGGGCCGAACCGATGATTGAACTGAAACGATGGCTGGAAGAGACCGAGCGGATGTGGGCTCAGCAACTCATCGCCTTCGAGGTCTTCACGCGCGACATCGCGCTGTGGTGGCGGCCCTGCGCGCTGTTCGCGTTCACGCCAAGGGATCCTGGTTTGCTGTTTTCCGAGCCAGGCGAGGGCGGGCGCCTCTTTCAGACCTTGGCCAACGGCAAGGTTTTTGAGATTGGCAAGGTGCGCTGCTGGTCGCCGCCCGATCGGCTGGTGTTCGGCTGGCGGCAGGCGACCTTCGCGGCCGGTAAGGACACCGAGGTGGAAGTGCGCTTTGAAGCCAACGGCGACGAAACCCGGGTGACGGTGGAGCACCGAGGCAGGGACAGCGTGCCCGCCGCCCACGTCGCTCGCCACGGCATGTCCGACGCCGTGCTTCTGCAGCGGCACGGCGAATGGTGGCAAGGGTTGCTGTCCGGGCTGAACGCGTTCGTGTCGGACCGATCGCAGGGGAATCCAGGCGCGTGAGCCAGCCGATCATCACGGATCAGAAATCGCGCCGCGTGGCTGCCTTCAGTTTCATCTTCGCCTCCGCCCTGATCAATGCCGTCTCGTTCGGAATCATGATCCCGATCCTGCCCAATCTGATCAAACACATGGTTGGTGGCGACACCGCCGCCGCCGCCGAATGGAACGTGCTGTTCGGCACCGTTTGGGGC
>JAYTXV010000094.1:0-1655 GCA_043742805.1 Caulobacteraceae bacterium
CGGGCCGCGTTGACGTCCGCCATTTCGCGAAAGCGCCAAAGCAGGTCCAGCTTCTCGTCACGCCGGCCGACCGGCGCGCCCAGGGCGATCCACGACCGGCCTCGGACGCCGAACATCAGGAAGCTCTCGTAGGAGGGCGAGAAGAGGAAGCGCTTGTCGCCGCGCAGGGCGAGGTTGGCCCAGGGCTCCGCGCACTCGGCTCCGGTGAGGATCGCGCGAACCCGGGAATATTCAGGGTCGGTCTCGCCCACCACCCGCGGCTTGGCCGGCGTGACCAGCAGGCGCCAGACGCCAAAGCCCAACAGCAGCACGGCCGCGCCGGCCGACGAGCGCAGAGCTCGCTCGGCGTCCTGATCGGCCATCACCTTAAGCACCGATACATTGCCGTAGTCGAGATTCTGGAATGACCACCACCCAACAAGCCCCGCCCCGCCCAGGGCAGCCGCCGCCGACAACAGCCAGCCCGGGGTGATGTCCAGCCGCGAGAGGCGCGCCTGGCGGTGAAACGCTGCGCGGCAGGGCGCCAGCACCGCCGTCAAGGAGATCAGCGCCGAGGACTCCTCCCACATGAACCCCTTGAACAGCGCCAGAATCGCCGCGGCGATCAGCACGACGACGGTGGCGCCCCAGGCGCCGTCAAGACGGCGCGACAGACCGAAAGCCAGCACGATCAGCACCAGGCCAAGGATACTTGACAGGAAATGGCTGATCTCGATCAGGATGATCGGCGCGTGCTCCACCAGCCACATGAAACGTGCCGGGTCGGAGGGCGTGGCCCCCGACGTCAGCAGCATCACCCCGGCGGCGGCCGTCAGCAGAGCCATGACGCCAGGAGCCCCGGCCATGACCGCGGGACGCAGATCGCGGTTCCAGTCCATTCAGCTCCCAGCATGATGGCGGCCGGGACATGCCCGGCGGGGTTGAGTATAACCGCTTTCAACGCCTGAGCAGCGCCGAGCGTTCAAATGGCAGGCGAGGCGCAACGTCGCGGACTTGCCCGGTTGGACCATGGCGCTATTAAGGGCGGGCAGAATTCAGAGGCGGAGTATGACATGGCCGATTTTGGCGCCACCGAGATTGACATCTTCCGGGCCGAGGCCCGCGATTGGCTGGCGGACAACTATCCTGCCGAACTGCGCGCCTCGAAGACCGCCAGCGACCCGGAAGCCCAGTGGGGCGGTCGCGCTTTCATCGGCAGCGATGATCCGCAGATCGTCTGGATGCGCCGGATGGCCGCGCGCGGCTGGACCGCCCCGACCTGGCCGACCGAATACGGCGGCGGCGGGCTCTCGGCCGAACAGGCTAGCGTTCTAGAATCCGAAATCAGCGCCGGCAAATACCGCTCGCCGCTGGCCTCGTTCGGCCTGTGGATGCTGGGTCCGGTGCTGCTTGAATACGCCAATGACGCCCAGAAGCGTGAATATCTGCCCAAGATCGTCGCCGGCGAAGCTCGCTGGTGCCAGGGCTATTCGGAGCCGGGCGCGGGCTCGGACCTGGCCAGCCTCGCCACCCGCTGCGAGGATGTCGGCGACCACTGGCTGATCAACGGCCAGAAGATCTGGACCTCCTACGCCAACAAGGCCGACTGGTGCTTCTGTCTGGTGCGCACCGACACGAGCAGGAAGCACGAGGGCATCAGTTTCGTGCTGATCGAC
>JAYTXV010000095.1:0-1536 GCA_043742805.1 Caulobacteraceae bacterium
CGACGTGCCCAATTTCATCCTGCTGCCCCGGGCGGCGGAGGAACTGAAGATCCCCTTCGTGGCCTCTGGCGGCATGGCCGACGCCCGCTCGCTGGTGGGGGCCATGGCCTTAGGCGCGGACGGCATGAACATGGGCACCCGGTTCATGGCCACGGTCGAAGCCCCGATCCATGACAACGTCAAACAGGCCATCGTCGCGGCCAGCGAGCTCGACACACGCCTGGTAATGCGGTCGCTGCGCAATACCGAGCGGGTGCTGGTCAACGCCGGGGTCGAGCGTCTGCTGGAAAAGGAAAAGGCCCTGGGCGCCGGCCTCAAGTTCGAGGATATCATCGGCGAAGTCGCCGGCGTCTATCCGGCGGTTATGCAGAAAGGCGAGATGGACGCCGGCGCCTGGTCGTGCGGCATGGTCGCCGGCCTGATCCACGACATTCCAACCTGCGCGCAGTTGATCGACCGGATCATGAGCGAGGCGACCCAGATCATCCGCGGACGCCTGGAAGGGATGCTGGCGGACTGAGCGGGCCTTCTCGCCGCGCACCCACCACAGCGTAACTGTCGGCTGGGCTAAACGGCAGGATCAATCGCGTGGCGACCATGAGCATGACCAGGGCGACGCCGGCCGGGACCGGCCGGCCGCCAGCCCGAAGCCACCCCCATCCAGCACCGCCAAGATGCCACGCATCAGTTCCGTCAACAGCAAAAGGCCCCAAGGCGGTGTCGCCTTGGGGCCTGTTCTTGCAGTATGATCTTCAGTTCAAAATCTAACCACGGCTTAGTAATCAAACCGCTACGAAATATCAGACTATTTGAAATCCCCTGTTTGTAATAATATCTCGATATAATAGAACCCTTATGCCATCACACCAATCTGCCTTTGGCTAAGCTCTGCGGGATTGCCGACCGCTCAGCGTGGTCGCGCCGACGGCGCGACGCGCCGGCACGTGATCGAAGCTCTCACCCCGCCCCCGCTCCGGGTCGGCGGCTTCGAAACGGCCAGTGATGATTGAAGGCGCGTCTTCCTGGTTAGCGATGAGGTCGAACGGCTCGATTCGGCCAGCCAGGTTAGCGCTGGCCTCTCCAGCCCGGCTCCACATCTGCTGAAGGCTGCGCAATGTCTTGCTGCACTTGTTAATGTCCTCGCGGCTGAGGGCGCCGTCGCGGAGGGTGTCCAGGTAGTGGTCGTTCATCTCCTGGAGTCTGGCGCAGAGGTCGGCGCCCTTCTCGGAGTTGCGGACCATGATTACGCGCCGGTCGTGATCAGAACGCGTCTGCACGACATACTCCGAGTCGGTGAGCTTTTTAAGGTTGTAGGACACGTTAGATCCTAAATAGCAGCCCCTCCACAATAACTCACTCGCAGTCATCTCAGAATCACCAATATTGAGTAATATCAGTGCGCGGACATTGTTGATATCCCGGATTTGAAGAGCATCCAGTTGCGCTTGTATCACCTCCAGAAATTGGCGATGAAGACGCTCTGCCAGGACGAAAACCTCCAAAAATGACCCTTGTTGCATCAGGTTAGCCTCTGTA
>JAYTXV010000096.1:0-3419 GCA_043742805.1 Caulobacteraceae bacterium
CAGCTTGTCCGCGAACAGCTCGATCTCCCGGCAGGGTCACGAGCTATCTGACCCGATTGGTGGCTTCGCGCGCCCGTCGCCAAAGATTGCAACAGAGCCCTCTATTCCCCCGTACGCATGAAACGTGACTGGCGTTTAGCCCACGAAACCCCCAATTCGGGGGCCGAAAGTGCCGTAGACCCCACGATCCGGGTGATGCGGGCGACATAATAGGAATGAGCGTCAAATTGATGGAAAACTCGCTTCCGGTCCTGATGTCGCGCTTGGACTTTGGGTTGATCACGACGCTTCACATTCTCTACCCGCCGCTGACGATCGGGCTCGCCGCGATGATGTTCATTGGCGAGCTGGTCTGGATCCGGACCGCTGACGACCACTGGTATCGGCTATGCCGCTTCTTCGAGCGGTTGTTCATCATTAACTTCGCGGCCGGTGTCGCGACCGGCATTACAATGGAACTCGCCTTCGGCATCCTCTACGGCCCGTTCTCCCAGGCCGCCGGTCCTTTTTTCGGGCAAATCCTCGGTTACGAGACCATTACAGCCTTTATGTACGAGGCCGGCTTCATCGGGCTGATGATCTTCGGCTGGGGCAAGATCAGCCAGAAGATGCACCTTTTCGCGACGTTCAATGTCGCGCTCTCGTCGAGCCTTTCCGCGCTTTGGATCTTAGTCGCGAACTCCTGGATGCAGACCCCGACTGGCGTCACGCTCAGCCATGGGGTGTTCGTGGTCAAGGACTGGTGGCAATCCATCCTCAATCCGGATGTCATCTACGCCTTCCCGCATATGCTGGTTGCCTCGTTCGAGGTCGCGCTTGGCTTCGTCGCGGGGGTATCGGCCTGGTATCTGCTGAAGCACCGCCATGTGGCGATGTTCCACCGCTCGCTGAGGAGCGCAATTCTTGCTCTGCTCGTTATCGCTCCGCTGCAGGTCTGGCTGGGGGATGCGATGGGCCTGACGGTCGCCAGGGAGCAGCCGACCGTGATCGCCGCGATGGAGGGGCACTGGCACGCCACCAACCCAGATGGCAGCCCTAACACCGACTGGAACTTGCTGGCGTGGCCGAACGCGGCAGGCGACGATAACGCGTGGGCGATCAAGATTCCGCATGTACTGAGCCTGCTCGAAACCCATACCTGGAACGGCACGGTCCGCGGTATGGACGAATTCCCGCCAGAGGACCGGCCACCGATGCTGGTTCCGTTCTACGGTTTCCGCGTTATGGTCGCCTGCGGGTTTTTCATGGTCCTGATGGCCGGCTGGGGCACCTGGCTGATCGCGCGTAAGCGCCTGATCGTACGCACGGGTGGCGCCACCACCTGGTTCCTCCGCGCAACCGTGTTCGCCGCTTTCGTGCCGTTCATCTCGGTTTGGGTTGGTTGGTGGACGCGTGAGGTTGGGCGCCAGCCTTGGGTCGTCTTCGGCCTGATGCGAACCTCGGAGGGCGTCAGCCGCATGTCGGTTGCCCAGGAAGTGATCTGGCTGGTCGGCTATGCCGGATTTGAGGTGATGGTCTGGGGGGCTACCTGGTGGTTCCTCGCCAAGGTTATTCGTGATGGCCCAGCTCTGAGCAACCCGATCCCCCGGGACGGCGACGAGGCTCTGGGTACCCCCGCCAGGGACGGATTGCCCGCAAATGGCATGGTCGAGACGCCAAAGGCAGAGACGGCGGTAAGGCCGGGCAAGCCGAGTCTACAACCGGTCTGACGTCACCGTATTGCCTGGATCACAGACATAACCCTGGAGTTGATAGACAATGGAAGCTCTTACCCATGTCCAACATATGCTCGCCACCGGCTGGTGGCTCACCGTGGCCTTCTCGATCCTGCTCTACATCATCCTCGACGGCGCGGATCTCGGGGCCGGCATCTTTTCCCTGGCCGTCACCGACGCGGACGAGCGCGGCGCGATCATGCAAGCGATGGCTGGGACCTGGGATGCGAACGAAACCTGGCTCGTCGTCGCCGGCGGCGTTCTGTTCGGTTCGTTCCCCTTCGCCTACGGCTCGGCGCTCAGTTACCTGATGATCCCGCTCACCCTTGTGCTGTGGGGCATCCTCACCCGCGCGGTCGCACTCGAGTTCCGCCATCTTGCCTCCGACAACACGCGGCGCTTCACTGACTGGGCGTTCGGATTTTCGAGCCTGACCGTGACCTTTTTCGGCGGCATGTGCGTCGGCGCCTTGCTACATGGCTTTCCCCTGACGGACGAGCCGGACCAAATCCCGACCTACGTCGGCGGCGCGCTCCGCTTTATCAGCCCGTTCAGCATCTGGATCGGCGTGGCCGCTGTGATCTTGGTGTCGCTTTCGGGTGGGCTGTTCGTACGGGCCCGGTTCGAGGCGGAGGAACCGGTCCGCAAGCATGCCGCGGCCTGGACCCGCGTGGTGTTCTATCTGGCCATTGCCGCAGTCCCGATCTCTACGTTCTGGATCGCGGTCACTTTCCCCTGGGCGGGCCGCACCTGGTTCGGCCAGTATTTCTGGGCGTGGTGGCTGATCCCGACCGCGGCACTCGCCTCCTCGTTCATGATGCGTCGTGCCTGGGTCCGGGACCGCGATATCGCCGCCCTGCTTTGGCTCGACCTCACCATTGTTATCATGGCCGCGGGCCTACTCGCGACGATCTATCCGTACATGATCCCGGACACCTGGACCATCGACACAGCAGCGAGCAGGGAGATTTCGCCGGGTACGTTCTTCTTTACCGTCGCAGGCCTGTTCCCAGTCATGCTGATGTATAACTGGTACCAGATCTGGATCTTTCGGGCCCGCATCACCAAGCTCGCCTCCTATCACGCATGAATGCGTCCGATCGCCGGCTGGTGTTTCAGGCGCTGTGGAACTTACGCGCGCTGAGCCTGTTCCTGATTGGTCCGTTGATCGGCGTCTGGCTCGGCGCCGGCATCTTCGGCATGCCGCACACATTGCAAATCTTCGCCGTCATCATGTTCCTCTTTTCGCTCGGGATTTATACCATGCTCGTCCGCGGCGAGTGGCGGCGCCTCCTGGGCGAGCGGTGAGCGTCGTGATTGCCGACGCTCAGAGATGACCGTCCACTCCGCACCGATGTCGAGTGCCGACCGGAAGAAGCTTGAGGGCTTTCTCCGTCGCAAGGCTTCCCTCGTTCGCGCGCCTCTGATCGCCGCAATCGCATTCGGGGCGGCCGGCGGCATAGCCCTGATCGCCCAGGCATGGCTGCTTGCACGCGTGGCCGATGCCGTGGCGATCGGCGGCCAGGGCTTGGAGGCGGTCTGGCCGTGGCTCTGGGCGTTGCTCGCCGTGTTCGTCCTGCGCACCATCGTGACCGCTATCGGCGACGCCGTGGCGTTCGAGGCGGGCGCGCGCGTTGTGCTCGCCGTCCGCGCTGCGTTGCAGACCCACATCGTCGAACTCGGTCCGTCCTGGACCCGGCGGCA
>JAYTXV010000097.1:0-13681 GCA_043742805.1 Caulobacteraceae bacterium
CTGGAGTTGGGTTCGGTCTGGAGACGCTTGGGCGCCAAGGTCACCGTGGTGGAATTCCTGGGCCGTATCACCCCTGGGCTCGACCAGGAGACGGCAAAAACCCTTCAGCGGTCGCTGACCCGCCAGGGCATGGCGTTCAAGCTCGGCGCGAAGGTAACCGGGGCGACGGCGCGGCCCGATGGCGTGCATCTGACAGTAGAGTCCGTCGCGGGCGGGGCGTCCGAAACCTTAAGCGCCGACTATGTGCTGCTGGCGATCGGCCGCCAGCCCGTTACGGACCATCTGGGTCTTGAGACGGTAGGGATCGTTCCAGACAAACGCGGTTTCATCGAGACCGACCATTTCGCGACCAGCGCGCCAGGCGTCTATGCCGTTGGCGATGTCACCCACGGCCTGATGCTGGCGCACAAGGCCGAGGATGAAGCGGTTGCCTGCGTGGAGATTATTGCCGGAAAGGCCGGACACGTGAACTACGACCTGATCCCCAACGTCATCTACACCTATCCGGAGGTCGCTTGTGTGGGAAAGACCGAGGAGGAACTCAAGGCCGATGGGGTGGCTTATAAGGTGGGTAAATTCGCTTTCACGGCCAATTCGCGCGCCAAGGTCAATCATGAGGCCGAGGGTTTCGTAAAGGTGTTGGCGGACGCCGTCACCGACCGGATTCTCGGCGTCCATATGATCGGCCCCGACGTTAGCGAGATGATCGGCGAATATTGCGTGGCGATGGAGTTCTCGGCGGCTTCCGAAGACGTTGCCCGGACCTGCCATCCTCATCCCACCCGTTCCGAGGCGCTGCGGCAGGCCGCCATGGGGGTCGAAGGCTGGACGATGCAGTCCTGACCGCACGGGCGATGTAGCTGAACGGCCCTGCATTCCGGGGCGTGGACTTGACGGCGGACAGCCGCGCGCGCGCTATGGCTGAATAATAACCCAATAGCCATGGGAGGCGAAAAATGAGCATCGAACTGACCATGCTTGCCTATTCGGCGGCGCTGTTACTGGTTCTGGTGCTGGCCCAGGCCTTGGCGGGTGTCCTTGCGCAGGGTCTCGCGCCCATGGCCGGTCCGCGAGACAATCTGCCGCCGCCCAAACTTTTTCAGGCCCGTATGGTCCGGCTGGTCAATAACCATCGCGAAGGCCTGACCATTTTCGCGCCGCTGGTATTGGCGGCGGCGATCACGCAGGTCTCAAACCACTGGACGGTGCTGGGCGCGGAGTTGTTCTTTTATTCGCGTGTCGTCCATGCCGGTGTTTACTTGGCCGGTGTCCCGATGATCAGGCCGCTCGTCTGGGCTGTGGGCCTGATCGGCACGGTGATGGTGTTGCTGGCGCTTCTGCGAGTGATCTGAGGGCTTCAAGGCGAGCGACCGTCAGCACGCGACGATCATGGACGGGGATGAGCGGCCGAATAGGCCCTGAGTAGACCGGCGGCGTCGACGGCCGTGTATCTCTGGGTCGTGGAGAGGGAAGCGTGGCCCAGGAGTTCCTGAATTGACCGCAAGTCCGCTCCGGCGCCGAGCAAATGCGTGGCGAAGGCGTGGCGAAGGGCGTGGGGTGTTGCCCGTTCGGAGAGCCCGAGACGGGCGCGCAGGCTCTGCACTAGGCCTTGCACCTGGCGGGGGCCTAGCGCACCGCCCCGGTTGGCGCGGAACAGGGCGTCATCGGGCTCCAATGAAAAAGGCAGGAGGCCCAGATAGATGTCGATCGCCTCGCGAACCCTGGGCAGGACCGGCGCCAAGCGCGTCTTGCCGCCCTTGCCGATTATCCTCAGAGAATCGGGCGCTGGCGCGTCGCGGCGCTGCAGGCTGAGGGCCTCGGAAATCCGCAGGCCGCACCCCCATAGCAAGGTCAGGATCGCGCGGTCCCGGGCACGGACCCAGGGCGGGCCTTGTGCGTCGTCGCCCGCCTCGCGAATCAAGCTGAAGGCTTGATCTTCGGAGACGGGGCGGGGGGCGCCGGGCCTGACCCTTGGCCCTCTTACCAACTGTATGGCGCTGTTGGGCGTCGCTAGACGATGATCCAGAAAGCGATGAAATGAGCGGATGGCCGAAAGGGCCTGAGAAAGCGAGCGCGCGGCCAGTTTGTTGTCGCCGCCACGGCGACTGGCCAGATAGCCGCGCAGATCGGCGGTGCTGACGGCAGCTAGATCCGCGAGCGCGACGGAGTCGCCCCGGTGGCGTTGGAGGAAGTCCAGATAGGCCGCGACGCAGCCTTTATAAGCCTCCAGGGTTCGTGGACTGACACGCCGCTCCCTGGCCAGGTAGTCTAGCCAGGCGTTCAAGGCGTCTCGGGCGGTCAGGGTGTCGGCCATCGCTGGGCAGCATGCTCGACGATTCGGCCGAGAAAAGTGACGAGTTCAGCTCCCATCTCGGGTGTGAAAGCCTCCGAGTCGAACGATCCAAACGCCATGACGCCCGCGCGCATGGGGTCCCAAAGGGCTAGCCGGGTCAGCGCCACGCTCTGAATTTGCGGCGCGTGTATACCAAAAAGACCCGCAGCCGTCGGGATGCACCCCATGCGCGCTGTATTGCCGTCGCCCAAAAGGAGATCGCTTTGGCCCTCCATCAGGGCCAGCCAGCCGGCTGGGGTGCCATCGCCTTCAAGCGCGAGGGAGCCCATGACGAGGCCGAATCGCTGGCGGGCCAGTTCATCGACGCGGTGGGCGAGATCGGCCAAGCTGTCGGCTTGCAAGACATCGATTACGGCCGCGTGGGTCTGGGTCTGGGCCGCGTAGTTCGCCCGGGCCATGATCTCCAGGCGCATGCGCTCACTGGATTCGCGCTGGTGGGCCGCACTCACTCGGGACAGGGCGACCGGGCCGAAATCTACTATATTGGCGGCGTCCAGTCGCAGGCCGAGTTCGGCGAGGAGTTGTGGATCGTCCCGCAGCCACTCTGAATTCGCCAGTATAACATCCCGAATCGTCTCGCGATCATCCCGCCTGGGCGAGGAGATCATCCCGTCCGCTTCAATCAAATCCATCGACATGACCTCTTCGTTCCCCGCTTCCCGAGACTCGCCAAGGCGAGAATGCACAACGCCTTACCATCGACTTCGAGCGGTTAACGCTGGGTTGCGGCCGGACGTGGAAAGCGCGACCTACGATAAATGGGCGCGCATGAGGATTCGAAGGTTGGACGCGTCGTTCAGGTGTTGCTGCCGCTGAGGCTGCCTGAGGGGTTCGACTATGCGGAGCCTGAGGGCATGGACTTGGCGCCCGGCGACATGGTGGCTGTGCCCTTGGGGCCGAGGATTCTTCGTGGGGTCGTGGAGTCGGTGCGGGATGGCGTGGGCGCTAACCGCCTGCTCAAGCCGGTGGCCTCGCGTCTGGATGAGCCCCGGCTGCCGAAAGGGACGTTGGCGTTCGTGCATTGGGCCGCCAGATACGCGGTCGATTCGCCAGGCGCGTCACTGGCCATCGCCCTGCGCGGATTGAATGCTCCGCGCCCCAGACTTGAGCGCAGAGTCGTGGCGACGGGCAAAAGACCGGGGCGTTCCACGCCCAGCCGGGATCGGGTGTTGGATGCGGCGTCGGTTCCGTTGGGCCGGGCGGAACTGGTCAGGCTGGCCGCCGTTTCGGACGGCGTCATCAAGGCCCTGCTGGAGCAAGGGTGTCTCTCTGTTGTCGAGACGAAGCGGCGTTCGCCCTTCGCCGCGCCCGACCTGGATCTGCCAGGTTCAGTCCTGAACCTCAGTCAGGCCGCGGCCGTGGCGGCTCTGGGCCATACGGTTGGAGAGGGTCGATTTACGGTGACCCTGCTGGACGGCGTGACCGGCTCGGGAAAAACCGAGGTTTATCTCGAGGCTGCGGCTTTGGCGTTGAAAGCCGACCCCGGCGCGCAGGTTCTGGTGCTGTTGCCGGAGATCGCGCTCACCCAGGCGGTGATTGATCGTTTCGCGGTGCGATTCGGCGCCGTGCCCGCCGAATGGCATTCCGGGGTGTCTCTGACCCGGCGCCGGGAAACCTGGGAAGCGGTGGCGACGGGCGAGGCGCGCATCGTGGTCGGCGCCCGCTCGGCTCTGTTTCTGCCTTTCGGCCGCCTCGGGCTGATCATTGTCGATGAGGAACACGACGGGTCCTACAAACAGGAAGAAGGGTTCATCTATCAGGCCCGAGATCTCGCCGTGGCGCGGGCCAAGATCGAGGACTGCTCGGTCGTTCTGGCGTCGGCGACGCCGTCCTTGGAGACCCTGTACAATGCCCAGACAGGGCGCTATCGATGGCTTCGGCTCGGGGGTCGGCATGGAGCCGCCCGGATGCCGTCCATCGAGCTGGTGGACCTTCGCGAGTCTCCACCCGAGGCCGGACGGTGGCTGTCGCCGCGGCTTACAGCGGCGATGGCTCAGACCCTGGAGCAGGGTGAGCAGTCGCTGTTGTTTCTCAATCGGCGCGGCTACGCCCCGCTGGTTCTCTGCCGCGCCTGCGGTGAGCGGATGAGGGCTCCCGACAGCGACTCCTGGCTAGTCGAGCATCGCTATACCGGCCGCTTGGTCTGCCATCTCACCGGCTACTCCATGGTCAAGCCAGCCTGTTGTCCCCATTGCGGGGCCAAGGACAGCCTGATTTCCATCGGTCCCGGCGTCGAACGCGTGGAGGAAGAGGCTCGGTCGCGGTTTCCACAAGCGCGCCTGGCGGTGTTTTCATCGGATACGGTTACCGACGCCGCCGCCGCGAGGGCGATGATCGAGGCCATGTCCCGGGGCGAGTTCGACATTATGGTGGCTACCCAGGCGGCGGCCAAGGGGCATAATTTTCCCGCCTTAACCCTGGTCGGTGTGGTCGATGGCGACCTCGGCCTGAGGGGCGGCGACCTAAGGGCAGCTGAGCGTACCTACCAACTCCTGACCCAGGTTTCGGGGCGGGCGGGCCGACAGGAACGCCCTGGTCGGGCGCTCATCCAGACCTGGGCGCCAGATCATGCGGTGATGCAGGCCATCGCCGCGGGAGATCGAGACGGCTTCATGGCTATTGAGCTCGCCGAGCGGGAGGCTGTCGGCCTTCCGCCGTTCGGGCGCTTGGCCGCTCTGATCCTTTCAGGGCCAGATTCGGCGGCGTTGGACGGCTTCGCCCGCGTATTGGCCGCCGCAGCGCCCAACGGGGAGGGCGTGACCATCTATGGGCCGGCTGACGCGCCCCTGGCCCTGGTCCGGGGCCTGCGACGCAAGCGATTTCTCGTGCGATCGGATCGGTCTGTCGATCTTCAGTCTTTTTTGGCCGCTTGGCGCGCGAGGGTGAAAATCCCGTCGCGCATCAGGCTGATCATCGACGTCGATCCCTACGGCTTTCTGTGACAATCATTGCATGCCTACCCGTTACAAAGGTTGATCCCGATGGCCCGGGCCGACCATAAGGGGTGATGTCTCATTTCATGACCGGGGAAGCCTTCGCCTCGTTCGCCGCGCTCACCTTTCTCGAGGTGGTTCTAGGCATAGACAATATCGTTTTCCTGGCGGTGGCGATCCAGCGGCTGCATCCCGAGAAACGTCCGCTGGGGCGGCGCATAGGCCTTTCCCTGGCGATGCTGCTGAGAATTCTGATGCTTGTCAGCCTCGTCTGGGCGTCGAGCCTCGATATGCACCTTGTTCGGGTCATGGGCCGTGTTTTCACGATCAAGGACGTCGTCCTGATCGCCGGAGGCCTGTTCCTGCTGGCCAAAGGAACCGGAGAGATCCACGAAGCCATGGACGGAGCCGCCGGCAAAGGGGCGTCGGAGCCCACGCTGGATGGCTCCCGGTGGTCCAGCATGAAGGCCGTGGTTTTTCAGATTGGCCTTATCAATATCGTCTTTTCGCTTGATAGCGTGATCACGGCGGTGGGTATGACCAATGACCTACCGATCATGATCGGGGCCGTCGTCGCCTCTACCCTGGTGATGCTGTTCGCCGTCGAACCAGTAGAGCGGTTTATCCACGAGCGGCCGACCACGAAGATGCTGGCGCTGTCCTTCATCCTGCTTATCGGCGTGGCCCTGATCGCCGACGGGCTCGGGTTTCATATTCCCCGCGCCTACATCTATTTCGCGATCGCGTTTTCCCTCTTCGTTGAGATTCTGAACTCGACGTCCCAAAAACGCCGAAGCCGCAAACGACCTGGAGCCTAAGAAATGATCGGCATTGCCGCGACGGATCGCCGCATTTTTGGGCGCCGGCGGGTGAGTCGTATTCGTCTCGTTAGCCCGGAAAGTTCAACAGACAACGGACGATATTACGGAACCGTAAGAATTTGGATTGCGCGCGACAAAAAGGCGAACGTGCGAAAACGCACTAACTGTTCCACGGAAACTGAAATCGATGGGGCAATACATAACAATTTCGAACAAAATAGATCTCAGGTCAGTCAATCTAGGTGATGGACTGGTGAGAATACGCCAGAGATTCCGATAAGAAGGCCAAAAATGGCGCCAAATGACCGCTGCCGTATCTTGTTCGAGACTCTGAGATCACCCTGCTCTCGTGTGCGAGGGCGATGATAAATGGCGCGTTTTCACAAAAGGCGACCCGCCCAGCGCATAAACACTCTTTTCATACGGCTGTGCGACGGTTATCCGTAGGGCGTGATTCACGGGGAAGAATTTCCGAAGATGAGAAAACGCATCCGAGCCACCCTGGGTTCCGTTGGCGCCGCGTTCTTGCTCTGCTTTAGCCCCATAGGCGCGTCGGCTGAATCCTATTGGCAGTGCGTTCCGTTCGCGCGCCTGATGTCCGGCATTCAGATTTTTGGAGACGCTCATACCTGGTGGCAGCAGGCCGCCGGTCACTACCAGACGGGCTTCACTCCAAAGGCTGGCGCGGTGCTGTGTTTCAAACCGACAGGCCGCATGCGGCTTGGTCATGTGGCCGTGGTCAGCCAGGTTCTGACCGACCGCATCATTCAGATCACCCACGCTAATTGGTCGATCATCGAAGGCGCCCGGGGGCAAGTCGAGCAGAATGTTACAGTGATCGATGTCTCGCCGGCCGGTGATTGGAGCCAGGTTAAGGTCTGGTATGACCCGTCACGCGGACTGGGGTCATCGACCTATCCAACCTATGGTTTCATCTATCAGGACGACGCCGCGACCCGTTTCGCGGTGGCCCAGAACGTCGCGGTGGAGATGGCGCAGAATGCCGCAAATCAGGTCGCCGCCGCCGTGCGGCCAGGGGCGTCCGCCATACAGATGTTGGGCCAGGTCGCCGACTCCACCGATCGGATCGCGGCTTTGATTCAGTTGGCGACCGGCCAGTCGACGACCGAAAAGAAGTAGCGTCGAATCTCCCAGCATGTGGGCTTGAACGTCATGGACGACAGCCCAACTGGTCCGCGCATGGACGATATATCGCTCCGTAAGAGCTCTGTGATGCTTCCTGGCCGGGGGTCTGGGGCTCTGGCCTTCCTCGACTTTGGTTCGCCGTATCGACCGGTCGATTTGGTGTTTCTGCACGCGAACGGCTTCAACGCAGGGACCTACCGATCGATCCTCGCGCCACTGGCGGCGGACTACCGGATCCTAGCGATCGACCAGCGCGGTCATGGGGAGACCAGCCTAGAGACGAACCTGACGGGCCGCCGAGACTGGTTGGACCTACGGGATGATCTATTGGCTTTCCTGGCGGCGCTCGATCTCAGGCATGTCGTCCTCTCTGGCCACTCCATGGGCGCTACCGCCAGCTTGCTCGCCGCAGCGGCCGAGCCCACGCGCTGCCGACGGCTGGTGCTGTTCGATCCGGTTATTCTGTCTCCTGCTCAGAGCGCGGTCCCCCAAGAATCACCCCTCGAACAGGCTGCCGGCCGCCGCAGAGCGGTTTTTCCGAGCCGCGCCGAGGCGATCAAATCTTACGCAGGACGGGGCGCCTTTCGGACTTGGCCAGACGGAATTCTACGTGACTATGTTTCGGCGGGCTTTCACGACTTGCCGAGCGGGGAGATCATGCTCGCCTGCGCGCCCGCGTGGGAGGCTTCCGGTTACGCGGCCCACGGACATGATCCCTGGGCCGCGCTGCGCTTAACCCAATGCCCAATCGATATCCTGCGCGCCGAGACAGCGTCGACGTTTCATATTGATGAAAGCAGCACCCTGGCGGGCGACAGGATTCACATCACCACTGTGCTCGGCTCGACTCACTTTCTGCCGATGGAACGATCCGATCTGATCCGGATCGCGCTGGCGGAAGCCATCTCGGGTGAGTCCATGTGCGCCGTCACAGCGCCAATCCAGGCGTGACACGTCCGCGGAGGCGAGCCTGATCGCCAACGCTGATCGGGATGATTTTTCTGGTCTGAAGATCCAAAGCGATCGCGATGGCCTCCGCTGTGGCCCAGGGCCTGCCAGTTTCAGGATTCAGCATCCAATGGACCAGACGCTGGGTGCGATCTCCGACCGCGGCGAGGCCTGAACGGATGACGAACCGATCTCCCGCCCGGGGCCAGGCGTGGTAGGCCACTCTGTACTCGAGAACCGCGCCGCCGACACGGGCTCCGGATTCCAAGGACGGGGTAACACTCACTTCCCGAAGCGCCATGCCGAGAGTCGGGACTCCGTCCGACACGCGGCCCATGAAGATGTCTGGCCGCATACGGCCGAAGATGTCGCAGTCGGCGTGGCCGATGGCGCCGGCCCCGATGCGGACCAGATTCATGCGATCGGCTTCCTCAAGCGAGGCGACGGATACGGCTGGATTCAGATCAAGGCTTCGGGGCGCTGCTTGGTCAGGCGCACTCATGCTATGGTACCCGGCCCGGCGCAGCGTTTCGGCTGACCAGGGAAATGGACGCCCCTCCCGAGCGGTGGCGTGCGCCACCACG
The DNA here is from genome assembly GCA_043742805.1 of Caulobacteraceae bacterium. Lineage (GTDB taxonomy): Bacteria > Pseudomonadota > Alphaproteobacteria > Caulobacterales > Caulobacteraceae > Acaudatibacter. The sequence continues at coordinate 8,786 of JAYTXV010000097.1, forward strand.
CATTGGAAGCTGGCGGCAAGTTCGCCGGTTATCGAATGAACCAGAAGCTGAAGGAAGCGCGCATGGCTCTCCCGCATTTCCAGAACGCCAGCGACCATGTGGAGGGGCGTTCGACTTCGGGCCTCTTTCAAGAAGCGGATATGATGATCGTTCGGGAGCAGTGTGGCGGTGGCCTGTTCGCGAAACGCGCTGTCCAAACCAAGCGCTCCGGCAAGTCCGACCAGCCCTTCCATCGCGCGCGCGATATAGAAGCGCACGTTCAGGTGGCCCATATCGTCGCATTCCCAGGTGTTCACCCCGCCGCGCCAAACTTCAAGGCCGCCAAAATTGTTCATTGGGCAAATCCTCGATCCGCATCATCGTTCATGGCGTGTCTACCCAGCGTTCAGGAGAACGACCTGGACACGCTACCAGGGTGTTTTCGCGATCAATGCCGCCTCCACGCCGCAACGCTCGGGCTTTTCGGCCGCCTGGGCCGTCCGCAGCGCCGCCATTCCGGTCCTCGCGGCATCGAGATCTGCCCGGAAAACCGGATCGCCATGCAACGCCGCCACCAGGGATGACCCGACGGTCCGGGCTTCGGTGACTGCGCTGGCGCTATGGACGCCGCAGATGGCGCGGCTCTCGCCGTAAGCCCGCGCGCGGGTAAGGATTTGGCCGGCCCGGTCGGGGGCCAGTTCCGCAAGGATCAAGCCAGCGGTCCAGGCAAAGGTCGCATGCCCTGATGGATAGTCCCAGCTCTTGGCCAAATCATCGGATCGGTCGACGCAAATTTGACCGGCGTCCCTTAGAAAGGGTCGCGGCCTTTTATAGGCGTCCTTTGGAATGCCGTAGGCCAAGACCATATCCGGGACGACCCGCCGCAACATCAGTGCTAGGGCCGGCGAGTTCTTTTCGTCGAGGCTGACCCCTGTCGCGCAACTGAAATCCCGCAGGAGATCAGCGATTGATATCCGTGCGTCGCTCGTCGCCATCGCCCAGCGCGGGGTATCCTTCAATGCCCTGGTTGCCTTGAAGATGGCTCGGTCCGCGCGGTCGCGCGGTGATCCCACCTCCGGTGCGTGTGGAAGAATCGAGAGAGTTTCGGGTTCACGCCCTTTGAGGTATCCGGCCCATGGAGTCTGAGCGATCGACCCGCAGGCAAGCGCCATGGCTAGGGACGCGCCAAAGATCGCAGCCGTCGCGCGCATCACAACTCCCGAGCATTCAGAACTCCAAGGACGATAGGCCGCCGTTTCAGGTGTTTGCAAACAGCTTCGCGAACCGACGCCTTTCACGGTTTTTCCAACCTCCCCGATGATAGGCGTCCGATCCGATCAGCGGGACGACCGTAGTCGCCTCGGCGAAGACCATCTGCTCCCAAGTCACATCGACCTTGCCCCAGGAGCAGGCCTCCTTAAGTGTCGAGGATGAACAGGCGCCATCTCGCACATCGGCGACGGTGATCTGGATCGCATATTTATGCATTTCTGCTTCGACGCCGAGAATTTCCGCGCAGACTACGGTATCCTGAGCGAAGTTCTTTGGCACACCGCCTCCGACCATGAACAGGCCCGTGGTGCCAGCCGCGATCTTGATATCCGTTAGTTCCCGGAAGTCGGCCACGGAGTCGATGGTCACGTAGGGCTGTTTGGCCTTGATCCGTTCCACCTGATGCTTGACCAGCCCAAATCCGGCGGAGCTGTCGGTGAAGGCGGGGCAGAAGATCGGGCAGCTTTCCTCATAGGCGGTCTGGATCAGGCTTCCGACCTTCTTGGCGTTGCCCGCGGCCAGCCACCGGCCAATTTCGTGAATGAACTCCCGGGAAGAATAGGGACGGGGCTGCAAGGCGTCGGTGATTTCTTTGATGGCATGATCACACGCCTGGAGTTCTATCTCATCGATATAGGTATCGTAAATCCGGTCAATATAGAGCGCGCGCAGATCGCGGTCGTCGACGCCACCCAGCGCCTGATAGTGCTTGAATCCCAGGGCTTCGAAGAAATCCATGTCGATGATCGAGGCGCCGGTGGCGATCACCACGTCGACCATGCCAAATTTGAGCATGTCCCGGTAGACATGCATGCAACCGCCAGCGCTTGTGGAACCTGCCAAGGTTATCCAGACCGAACAGGACGGATCCTCGATAGCCATCGAGAGGATGTCGGCCGCCCGCGCGGTGTCGCGGGAAGTGAAGCTCATCTTACGCATCGCATCGATCACCGGCCGTGCGTCGTAAGCGGTGATGTCAACATGCTCGACTACCCTGGAGAGCAGTTCGGCCTTCGTGTTTGGCGGAAGGGCGTTCATGTCTTGGGTTCCATCGGGGACAGGGGAAGACGCCCTCCGGGGTCGAACTCTCCGGGGAGGACGCGAATGAAAAGGTCTTGCGGCCCAGCCTATCTGCGGCGGCGCTTCTTGCCTTTGGCGCGCGTCAGTTTGATGACGGCGCCGGTTTCGCCCTTCGGGCTCGGGATCGACTGCGGAGCGAGACCGAACATCGACGCCATCGGAGCTTCCCGAACCGCAACGGTTTCCACATCGCCAAAGCCGTTGAAGCGCGTGGCCATGGCGACGCCGTAGGCGCCCAACATGCCGATCTCGATGTGATCACCTTCGCGTACGTCTTCCGGCAGCCAGAATGGGCCGGGCATGACGTCGATGGAATCACAAGTCGGACCGAAGAACTGGAACGGCCGTAGCGGTGCGTCGGCGGCGCCTTCGCCACGGACCAGCTTGACAGGGAACGGCCATTTGGAGTGGGCCGCGTCGAAAAGTGAGCCATAGGCGCCGTCGTTCAGATAGAGGGCGTCTCCTTTGCGCAGTTCAACGCGGGTGAGGAGCGATGTGCTTTCCGCCACCAGCGCCCGGCCAGGCTCGCACCAAAGTTCGGTGGTTTCGTGCACCATCATTTCAGCGAAACCCCGATCGATGGCCGCGACGTATTCGGTTAGGTTCGGTGGAACCATGCCGGGATAGACCGATGGGAACCCGCCTCCGACATCCACGACGTCGGCGAACACGGCCGCGCGCACAAGAGCCCGGGAGGCTTGCGCCATGGCCGCCTGGAAAGCGGATGGCCGCATGCACTGGCTGCCGACGTGGAAAGACACGCCCATCAGTTCGCTTGTGGCGTGTCGGGTCGCCCGTAGCAAATCTGGCGCATCGAAAGCGGAAACGCCGAATTTTCCATTCAAGGCATAGGCGGCTCCAGGCGCCTCGACCGCCAGACGTACGATCAGGTTCAGGTCTTGAGCGTCACCGGTAGCCTCCTGAATCTTCGCCAACTCATGGTGGCTGTCGAGGGCGAAGGTCTTGATTCCATAGTCGAAATAGGCCGACGCGATCGCTGATCGGCTCTTCACCGGATGCATGAACGCCATGCGCGATCCCGGCGCGTGGACGCTCACCCGTTCAATCTCCGCGATCGACGCGACGTCGAAGGCATTTACACCGTTGGCCGCCAACTCGCGGATAACCCACGGTTCCGGGTTGGCCTTCACCGCGTAGAAAACGTCGCCGGCAAAATTCTTCCTGAACCAGCGCGCCGCTACGGCTAGGGCGCCCGGCCGCGCGAAGGCGACAGGACGTTCCGGCGACCGCTCGCGGACCAGGTCCAGGGGTGTGTGATACGTGTGCAATTCACGTAGCCCCCTGTAGATTGTTGAACCCAGGCCGGCGTTAGCAGCGCTTTTGAGGACAACGGGTCCGCCGGAGAGGGCGCACTTAGTTAAGATGGAGCGCGATGTAAAGAATAAAACGACCGTGGGTCCATAAAGCAATGGACTGGACCGCCGGAGCGCCGCCGTGGCATGACCCGAGTTGGCTTGCGCGCCCGGCGCAAGCCCCAAGGAACGCCGATGACGTTTCCAGCCGCCGTTATATCCGTGCGGAACGTCTCCAAGCGTTTCGGCGCCACCATTGCGCTCGACGCTGTCTCGCTTGAGGTGGGTCGAGGCGAAATGATCGCTCTCATCGGACCATCCGGTTCGGGCAAATCCACGCTGCTGCGAGTCGTGGCTGGACTGGCGACCATCGACGTCGGCGATGGTACTGTCACGGTGTTTGGTGAACGGCTTCAGGAACGGGGCCACCTGATGGACGGCATTCGGCGCGCGCGGCGGCGGATTGGTTTCATCTTCCAGCAATTCAATCTGGTGGGTCGGCTGTCGCTTTTCACGAACGTCGCGCTGGGGTCTCTAGGCCGGATCGGGTTCTGGCGCGGTCTTTTTGGTCGTTGGCCGATTGAGGTTGGAACCGCAGCGATGGCGGCCCTTGTCAGGGTAGGCGTCGCCGACCGAGCCGGTCAAAGAGCCAATACGCTTTCAGGGGGACAGCAACAGCGCGGAGCGATCGCTCGAACGCTCGTGCAGCAGGCGGAGGTTGTCCTGGCGGACGAGCCGGTCGCTTCGCTCGACCCAGTGTCGGCGCGAAACGTTATGGACATCCTGAAGGATCTGAATCGCGTCAACGGAATGACTATCTTGGTTACGCTCCACCAGGTCGACTATGCGCTACGCTATTGCGATCGTGTGGTGGCGCTGAAGGCAGGCTGTATCGTCTACGATGGACCCACCTCCGGTCTTCACCAGGACGCTTTGGTGAATATATATGGGCCTGAATTTCAGGACGCATTTTGGGAAGAAGCGCCGATATGATCACGCGCCGGCAAATGGCCGCTTTCGGGCTTGGCGTCTTGAGCCTTTCCGCCTGTGACAAGCCGCGATCGACGCCGGGCTCGCAGTCGCCAACCGAGGTGCGTTTCTCAGTACTTTCGACGGAATCCACCCAAGCCATGTCCGCATACTGGCGACCGATCCTCGCTGATATGCAGGCGCAAACCGGTCTGAAGATCACGCCGTTCTATTCGAACAACTACACACTGTTGGTCGAGGCGATGCGGTTCAAGAAGACTGA
>JAYTXV010000098.1:0-4360 GCA_043742805.1 Caulobacteraceae bacterium
GTTGAAGAAGCCCTTGACCGCGGCGGTGGCTGCGGCGCTGCTGTAGCAGCTGTAAAGGCTCGCGTTGGTCGTGCCCACGAAGGGGTAGAAGGCTCCCAGTAGTGTTGGGTTGGCCAGGGGCGTAGCGACGGCGGCGACGCCATTGCTGTAGGTCAGCGTTGTCGAGAGCGGCTCGGCCCAGTCTTGCGGAGCGTTGCGAACCCCGACGTTCGTCGTCGTGGAGCTGTAGCCGCCCGTCGACGTCGATTGCGGCGGCAGGATCGCGTTTCCGAGTGTGGTTGACCCAAAGGCCTTCAGGGCGTTGGCGCCCGTGGGCTCGATCACAGTCGTGGAGACCAGCATGTCGACGACGTTGAGGCCGTAGGTGTTTGCACCTGAATTGATGACGGCCGGCAGAGCGTAATCGGGGCTGAGGTAACCAAGGCGACCCTGGACGAAGGTCGTGCTGGCGGCGGGCGTGGTGTTGAAGGCCACATAGTTGGCGACGCCGCTGCTCAGGCTGGCGACGGTGTATTTGCCGACCTGTCCGAGCTGGGTGTAGGTGCCGGAGGGGCCATTGTTGACGCCGCCGAGATAGGTGGCGCCGCGCAGGCCAGGCGGGGTCTTCTTGCTGCCGACCGGCAGATAGGCGTTGGTGTAGGTGATGTTGTGACCACCTTCAGCGTAGGTCGAGCCGTTCGTCCCTTGTCCACACTGGGCGGCAAGAGCGCGATAGAAGATCGAGTTGGTGCCCGAGCTGTCGGCGCGACCGACCAATTCGATCGGCAGAGTGGCGAACTCACTACCGGTGTCGGTGGTGTCTTTCAGGCTGAGGCCGCCGTTAAGCGCCGTAAGCGCGGGATCGCTCCAAAGGGTGATCTGACCGTTGAAGATCGCGCAGACGGTTGGCACGTCGAGGATCAGGCCGCCGCTCATGTCGGCGTTGGCCTTCTTCACGTGGAGCTTATAGGAGGTGACAACACCGCTGGCGTCGGCGGTCTTCTTGTAAACCGGGTCATATGCCAGGGCCACGGGCGAGATCAGGACCGGGATCTGGATTTGCGCGCCGTAAAGCTGCGCGGGGTTACCGTACTGAGGGGGGACGGGTGTGACGCCAGGCGCCACCACGGTGACGCTGCCTTCAATGCCGCCGTTGGCATAAACGCCTGCGTCCGTGCCGTTGAGGCCGTAATCCGAGGCAGCGAAGCTGACCGACGGGTATGGGCTAGGCGTGGTCCCCGGGACGGTGTCGCCCCAGAACGTCGCGGCGTCATGGCTGTAATAGCCGTTGATGCCCGCTCCCGAACCGGTGGAGATGTAGTTGGCGGTCTTAGTGGCATCGACCGGGCCGGACGCGCAGTTGTGAGCTGGGGTGCCCAAGAAGTTGAAAAAGGGCAAGGTGGCGGTGGTTTCATTGGCGGTAGCGCCGGTGAGAACAGTTCCGATGAATACTAGCGGAACTTGATTGCCGTAGCAGTCGCCGACATTGCGCATATCCGGAGCGATCAGCGATGAGCCGCCGCCATAGATGTTCGCGCCGGGGCCGCCGACTGCGTGGGCGCCAGTGGCGAACGCCAGGCTGGCGGCGACAAGGGCGGAGGCCCCCGTCATCATTTTGGTCTTGGTCATTTGATTCATTTTCCCTGGTTGGTAGCGGTTTGGCGGACTTGCCCGTCGCGGCTAGATAAAGATAGCTAGGTGCGTGACTGGCATTCGATAAAAGTCTGCTTCTAATACTATTAGGCGACTACCTCCGGCTGTTAACCAAAGGTAGGTTTACTCAGCTCAGTGTTCGTAAAGATCTGTTTTGGGTGATAGTTTGATGGCGCAGTTTCAGGATTGACTATTTTTGCGACCACGATTTTGCACTGTTGGTCATCGCAAAGGATACCGACGCTGCTCCACGAAACCTCGTGGAACCCAATGATACAGCCCTTTTTGGAGCCCCGAAGATCACGGCCCTCTAAGCCCGTGTGCCGGTCTTATGCCCGGCCAGGGTAACGATTCGATGACAAGACGCGTGCGCCGCCCGGAACCTTCGAGAATTTCGACGGGGTGCGAGAGAGGAATTCCAATCCCTTCAGCGGATTAGATTGCCGGGAAAAAATTACTTGCTGGGGCTTTCCCCAGGTCGAAGGTCCGGCCTGGAATTTCAACGAGACATCGGGCTGCATGGGTCAGGAAAGGTCGATTCCTCCGCCACCGGACTAAAATATTAACTTTCTCTTCCTGGCGTACTTAGTACGTAAATCACTTTAAAAGTAATGTAAGTTCTTGTCATTATTTTGTGATAAATATTTTCATATAGCAATTTTAAGCATTCATTCGCAATTTTTGCTCGATTTCTCCAATCTAACATTGAATGGACCCAAGCCTTCCGCTAAGTCGGCCCCAGACAACCGAAGGCGGATGCCGCCTCGCTTTTTGGCACGCCACGCATTCGAGGGGTCGATGTGCAATTCACACCGGATCGGCGCTCCATCGGGTTGGATCGTTTCCGCGATTATGATCCTTGGACTGACAGTCCAAGGCCGCTTTGCCCAGGCCTCAGAAGCGCGGGTGGACGGGTTTTTCATAGCTGCTTTCGATGTGGAAGGGGTCAAATTGATCGACCAAGTGGACGTGGAAGCGGCGGTCTATCCCTTCCTCGGACCCAAGAGGACACGGACGGACATCGATCACGCGGTGGAAGTGCTGCAAAAAACCTATTTGGCCCGCGGGTATCAGACAGTTGTGGTGACCTTCCCCCAACAGACAGTCAGCCTGAGCGGAGATAACATCGTTCGGTTGCGTGTGACGGAGACACCGGTCGGTCGCCTGCGGGTGACGGGATCGCGCTACTACTCGCCCGACGCCATTCGCGCGGCGGCGCCGGCCCTCAGGGAGGGGCAGGCGCCCGACATCTCACTGGCCACCCAGGAGATCGCGGAAATCAATCGCCTGCCCGGTCGGCGGGTCGAGCCCGTGCTTCATGCCGGCAAGGCGCCCGGCACGGTCGATGTCGATCTGAAGGTCACCGATACGCCGCCGCTGCACGCCAGCGTCGAGCTGACCAACGACCATAACCAGAATACCGATCCCCTTCGTCTGACGGGCACGGTGCGCTACGACAATCTATGGCAACTCGGGCACAGCGCCTCGTTCACCTACGCCGTGGCCCCCACCAATCGCGGCCAATCGGAAATCTTCGCCGGCTCTTATCTCGCGCCACTGCGGAACACGCCGGTCAGCCTGCTGGCCTTCGGTTACATTTCCAACAGCAATGTGGCGACGCTCGGAGGAACCAATGTTCTGGGCAAAGGTTATGCGATCGGGACGCAAGCCATTCTTCAACTGCCACGCCGCGGAGATGTCTCGCAGTCGGTGAGTTTCGGCCTCGACTTCAAGAACTTCGATGAGGCGATCAACTTCAGCAACACCGTCAGCGCCGATGCCATCCACTATTGGCCTGTCAACGCGGTCTATAATTTCCAGCGAGACGGCGGGAAATCCTCAACCAAGGCCTCACTGGGTCTGACCGCAGGACTGTCGGGGCTCGGCAGCGACACCGCCGCCTTCAACAACAAGCGCGCCGACGCGCGCCCCAACTTCGTTCACATCAATCTGGATATCACCCAGTCGGAAACCCTCTGGCGTGGGTTCCAGGCCACTCAGCGCCTGTCCGGCCAGGCCACCGACCAGCCTCTGGTTTCCAGCGAGCAGTTCTCCAGCGGAGGTCTGACCTCGGTGCGGGGTTATCTGCAGTCCGAGGCGGTGGCCGATGAGGGGGTGTCCGGGACCGTCGAGCTGGCGACCCCGTCCCTGGCGCCTAAGTTCCTGGCCCGCAAGGTCGCAGGTCTGGTCGACGATCTGCGGCTCTACGTGTTCGCCGACGGCGCGGCGCTTTGGGTGCTGCGTCCCCAGCACGGTCAGACGCAATTCTTTTCACAGAGCAGCGTCGGGGTCGGCCTGCGCACCGAATTGCTGCGCCATCTCACCGCCGAGGTCGCCCTGGCCGTGCCGTTGATTTCCGGCCCGGTGACCCACGCCGAACGCTCGCGCGCCACCTTCAGTCTGAAATCGGACTTCTGACATGCAGGCCATTTCGACCCACCCAAGTTCGATCAAGGGAAACCCAACCATGCGATCGCTGCTCATGGTCCTGGTACTGGCCATCGCCGCCATTCCGGCGGCGGCCAACGCCTGGTGGCAAAAGGACTGGCCGCTACGCAAGGAAATCACCCTGGACGCCTCATCCAAGGGCGGAAACATCCTGCAGCCCGCCGGCCGCGTCCCGGTTCTGATCCGCCTGCACACCGGCAATTTCAAGTTCGCCGACGCCTCGGAAAAGGGCGACGACCTGCGCTTCGTGGCCGAGGACGACAAGACGCCCCTGGCCTTC
>JAYTXV010000099.1:0-4230 GCA_043742805.1 Caulobacteraceae bacterium
TATCACGTGGACGATCCCACCGCTTACGGCGTCGTCGAACTGGACCCGGACGGCAAGGCGATCAGCCTCGAGGAAAAGCCGGCCCATCCAAAATCAAGCCAGGCCGTGACCGGGCTGTATTTCTACGACGAAAGAGTGGTCGCCTTCGCTAAACAGGTGAAGCCCTCGGCGCGCGGGGAGCTGGAGATCACAGACCTCAACCGTATGTACATGGAGGCCGGCGACCTGTATGTGGAGCCGATGTCCCGAGGCTACGCATGGCTCGACACCGGCACCCACGACAGCCTGCTGGAGGCTTCGGAATTCGTGCGGACGCTGCAGAAGCGCCAGGGCGTCTATATCGCCAGCCTGGAAGAAATCGCCTTCACCCATGGCTTCATCGACCGCGACCAGTTGCGGGCGGCCGGCCAACGGTTCGCCAAGACCGACTACGGCCGCTATCTGCTACGCATTGCCGACGGCGGGTAGCGAGGCGGTTATACTGCCCGCCATGCCACCAGGGCCCGGTCGGCTGCGGCGTTGAGGCTGCCGCAGCCTGTCCGAGAGCCGGAGGTCATTTCTGTAAAGTCGGAGCGTGCGGGAACACGCGGAGCCTAAATCGCCGCCTCGACCGCCGCGGTGATCGCCGGGTCGAGGGGTTCGGTGCGGGGGCCGAAGGCGGCGATGGCTTCACCCTTTGGGCCGATCAGGATCTTATGGAAGTTCCACACCGGCACTGCGGCGTCGCCCAGGGCCGCCTGCGCCCAGGCGTAGAATGGGTGGCGGGTGGCGTCCTTGACGTCGGTCTTGGCGGTCAGGGGGAAATCGACTTTGAAGTTGGTGACGCAGAAGGCGCCGATTTCGGCCTCGGTTCCCGGCTCTTGGCCGGCGAACTGGTTGCAGGGCACGCCCAACACCACCAGGCCCTTGTCCTTGTATTGGGTGTAGAGCGTCTCCAGACCCTCATACTGCGGTGTCAGGCCGCAGCGCGAGGCGGTATTGACCACCAGTACGGCCTTGCCGTCGAAGCTCGACAGCGGCAGCGGATCGCCGGCAAGGCTGGTAAATGAGAAGTCGTGGGCGGTGGTCATCGGTGGCTCCAACCTGATCGTCTGGATTTTATACGAAATGCGTCGACTGGATTATCCACCCAGCGCCTGTTGAACCGCAAGCGCCAGATCGAGAGCCCGCGCGCCATCGGCGGCGTCGGCCAGGGGGCGTGCAATCTCGCCCCGGACGGCGCGAAGGAATTCCATCAGACTGGCCCCAAGGCGGTCGCGGCCGGCCGGCGTCGAGGCGAAGTCCGTATCCAAGGCGAAGGATGTGGTGTTCTCGAATAAACCCTTGAGGAAATCGATGCGCAGTTCGCCCGACGGGTAGACAATTCGCATGGTCCGTTGCGGCGCGTCGGCGACACGAGAGGCGCTGAAGCGCGCGATCAGGCCGTCGTCGAACGTAACCTCCGCCTCGGCCCGGTCGGTTTGATCGTGGACTACGCACACCCCTTCGGCCTCCACCGCGAACGGCTGCCCCCGCCCCAGGGCCAGCGCGAGATCAAGGTCGTGGATCATCAGGTCGAGCACCACCGAGACGTCGAGATTGCGCGGCGAGGCGACGCCCAGCCGCACCGCCTCCAGAAACAGCGGCGCCTGCGGGGCTTCGAACAGGCCCATGGCGCGGAAGGCGGCCCGCTCGAGAAACCCGCAAGCCACGATCAACCCACGCCGGGCCGCTTCACTCACGATCGCGTCCGCCTTGGCGAGATCAGTGGCGAGGGGCTTTTCCACATAGATGGGCTTGCCCGCCATGAGCGCCGCGAGAGCCCAGTCGGCGTGGGTGTGGGCAGGCGAGGCGATGGAGACCAGATCAACGGCCTCGAAGAACGCTCCGGCCTCTTCCACGGCCACCGCGCCGTGTCGCTCAGCCAGGGCACGGGCGCGATCGGGGTGGGAGTCGTGAACGGCGGCCAGGGTCACGCCATCGAAGCCGGCCCACTTGGCCGCGTGATAGCCGCCGAACACGCCCGCGCCGATCACGCCAGCTCTCAAGGGTAGGGTCATGATCGAGCGCTAACACGCACCGGCGTGGTTTGCCCACTGGAGGTGTCTCGTCCATCACGCTAAACGATGTTCACCAAGAGAAGACCAGGGAGAGCGACCATGACCGTTTCAAGAGAAATCCGCCTGAAGAGCCGCCCGGTGGGCCTGCCGACAGTCGACAATTTCGAACTGGCCACGGTCACCCTGCCGGCGCCCGGACCCGGCCAGGTGCAGGTGCGCAACAGCTGGATGACCGTCGATCCCTACATGCGCGGGCGCATGAATGATGTGCAAAGCTATACGCCGCCGTTCCAGATCGGCGAGGCGCTGCAGGGCGGCGCCGTTGGCGAGGTGGTTGCCTCCAATGACCCGTCATTCGCTGTCGGTGACACGGTTCAGAGCTTCTTCGGCTGGCGCGAGGCGTTCAATGCTCCGGCGGCGGCCGTCCAGAAACTCGACACCCATGGCTTGCCGATCCAGGCGTTCCTGGGCGTGGCCGGCATGCCCGGCATGACCGCCTATGCGGGCCTTTTGCGGATCGCGGCCCTGAAGGACGGCGACGTGGTGTTCGTGTCCGGCGCCGCCGGCGCGGTCGGCCAGATCGTGGTCCAGATCGCCAAGCTGAAGGGCCACACCGTGATTGCGTCGGCCGGTGGGGCCGACAAGATGGCCTATTTGAAAAGCCTCGGCGTCGACCATGTGATCGACTACAAGGCCGAAAGCGACCTGACCGCGGCGCTGATGCGCGCGGCGCCCGGTGGCATCGACGTCTATTTCGACAACGTCGGTGGCGCTAACCTCGAAGCGGCCCTGATGGCCGCCAAGCCCTTCGGCCGGTTCGCCCTCTGCGGGGCGATCTCGCAGTACAACGCCACCGACGGAGGCCCAGGCATCCGCGGCCTGATCATGGCGGTGGGCAAGCAACTGCGGCTCGAAGGCTTCATCGTCTCGACCCATACGGACATGCAGCCGGCCTTCGTCGCCGACATGACCAAGTGGATCGGCGAGGGTAAGGTGCAATGGCGCGAGACCGTGGAAAATGGCGTCGAGAACGCCCCAACCGCTTTTCTCAAGCTGTTCAGCGGCGAGAACCTCGGCAAGATGCTCGTGCGGTTGAGCTGATCTTCCACTTGGGACTTGATTGATAACCTCACGAGGGCCAAACAGCGCGGCCTCCGTCAAAAGGAGCCGACGTGGCCCGCTTGTTCAACGCCTATGTCGCCGTGCATTGGAGCACGGCGACCAAACCCACCACCGGCCCGGATTCCGTCTGGATCGGCGTGCTCAAACGCGACGTGCGGTTTCGCTTCGCCTTCGAAGCGCACAACCCGGCCACGCGCGGCCAGGCCGAGGCGCTGTTGAACGAGATCCTGACCGACCGCGCCAAGCGGCGTGAGCGGGCGCTGGTCACCGTGGACTTCCCGCTGGGGTTTCCGCGCGGTCTGGCGGCGGGGCTGAAACTACCGGGCGAAGCGCCCTGGCGCGCGATCCGGGATCAGCTGACCAAGATGGTCAGGGATCGTCCGGACAACGTCAACAACCGTTTCGGTGTCGGCAGTGAGATCAACCGCCGGCTGACCGGCGGACCTTTCCCGTTCTGGGGCTGCCCGCCGCGCGACACCCTGACCACCCTGCAACCCAAACGCGGCCGCGACCATGGCCCGGACGATATTCCGGAGTTCCGCCATGTCGAGGCCGGGGTGAAGGGCGCGATGCCGATCTGGAAATTGTACTACAACGGCGCGGTGGGCGGCCAGGCGATCCTGGGCATCCCGATGGTGTCGCGACTGAAACTGGCGCGGGGCGATGCGATGAAAGTGTGGCCGTTCGAAACCGGCTGGAAGGTCCTTACCGAACACGACCTGGCCGGCGTCGATGTGGTGGCGGCCGAAACGGCGGCCGCCATGGCCCCGCCGGTGGCTCCGGCCGCTGGCGAGGCCAAGGAAGCTGCCATCGTGCGCGCCATGGTCGAGCACCTGGCCCGGCTGGATGAGGCTGGCAAACTGGCGGCGATGTTCGGCCCGGCCAAGACCACCCCGCCCGAAGTGATCGAGACCGCCCAAACCGAGGAAGGCTGGACGCTGGGGGTTTAGGAGCCCCCTACTCCGCCGCTACCCGCTGCGCGGCTTGGCGTTCGGCCTTGAGCTTTTCAGCCACCAGGAAAGCCAGTTCCAGCGCCTGCTCGCCGTTGAGGCGCGGGTCGCAGTGGGTG
>JAYTXV010000100.1:0-4206 GCA_043742805.1 Caulobacteraceae bacterium
CAGCGACGGTCTCGGCTCAATCCGCATTCCGGCCGCCAACTGCGGCCTGGTGGGCATGAAGGTCACCCGGGACCGCACCCCGATCTGCGAGGTTTCCGACGGGGCGCTGGGGTTCAGCGTCCACCACGTTGTCAGTCGATCCGTGCGTGACAGCGCCGCCATGCTGGACGCCACCGGCTACGCCCAGATCGGCGATCCGTTCCAGGCGCCCGCCAAGGCCGGACCCTATCTGGACGAGGTCTCGAAGAGTCCCGGCAAGCTGCGCATCGCCTGGTCGGGCGAGACGCCCAGCGGCCAGCCGATCGACCAGGAGATGAGCGCGAAGCTGCTCGAGACCGTCGAACTGCTGAAGGCCCTGGGCCATGAAGTGTTCGAACAGGGCCTGGGGATCGACTATCTCGGCCTGTATCGGGCTCAGGGTCTGGTCAGCGCGTCGCATTTTTCGGCCAACATCAAGCGCTGGGTCGAAATACTGGGGCGGGAGCCGGCGGACGGCGAACTGGGTCCACTCGCGCGGCGCGCCTATGAAGCCGGCCAGCGCGTGACCGGTCAGCAGGCCTTTTGGGGCTGGCAGCAATTGCGGTTGGTAAACCGCCAGATTCTGGCGACCTTCGAAGGGTTTGATGTCTATCTCACTCCGACCATGTCCCGGCCGTCGCCGCGCCTCGACTGGCTGAACCCGCTGACCGTAACCCTGAAGGACTTCGACCGGCGCCAAGCGGACACCTACGCAACCACCCCGCCGTTCAATTTTACCGGCCAGCCATCCGTATCGCTTCCCTTGTGGCAGTCGGGATGCGACCTGCCGATCGGCATGATGTTCACCGGCCGTTTCGCCGACGAGGCCACGCTGTATAGGTTGGCGGGGCAGTTGGAGACGGAACAGCCGTGGAAGAACCGCCGGCCCCCAATATGGAATTGAGCCTGGGGCTGAGCCTTGCGACTTGTGGCGCGGCGTGAAACGTTCCGCGGCACGTCGTTACCGAACACCGGAGTTAAACACCCTTGCGCACGGTCCTGGCCCTTGGGGTCGCGATATACGCTTTGACCGCCGCTGCGGCGCTCGCCCAGCCGGCGCCCGCCCCGACCCTGTTGCAGCAGCCGGCCCTCAGCCGTGATCTGATCGCATTCTCCTATGCCGGTGATATCTGGACCGTGCCCAGGACCGGTGGCAAGGCGACACGCTTGACCACCGGCGTCGGTATCGAAAGCGCGCCGATCTTCTCTCCCGACGGCCAGACTCTGGCTTTCACCGGCGACTATGACGGCAATGTCGATGTCTTCACCGTGCCGGTGAGCGGCGGCATACCGCACCGTGTCACCTATCACCCGGCGGGCGACAGCGCCGTGGCCTGGACCGCTGACGGTAAGCGCCTGATCTTCCGTTCGAATCGCGCCTCCGCCAGCCGCTATACCCAGCTATTTTCCGTAGCGGCCGAGGGCGGGGTGGCCTCGCCCTTGCCGCTGCCCATGGCGTTTTCGGGAAAGCTCTCATCGGACGGCGGGACGATTGTTTATACGCCGCTGGCCCCGGCCTTCTCGTTCGATTTCACCAGCTATGTGGCCTGGGGTAACTATCGTGGTGGTCGGGCCGGAACGGTGTGGTTGACCACCCTGCCGGGGCTGGTTTCGTCGGAGATCCCGCATGAGGCGGCAGCGGATTTCTCGCCGGTGTTTCTGGGCGGCAAGGTCTATTTTCTGTCAGGACGACGCGGTCGGATCGGGATCTTCGGCTATAGTCCCGCCACCCGGATCGTAACCGAGGTCTATCACAACACCGGCGCCGATATCCGCACTTTGGCAACCGACGGTCAAACCCTGATCTACGATCGGCTGGGCGAACTCTATACGCTTGACCCCGTCGCGCCGGACGCGGCGCCAATGCGGGTGTCGGTGGATGTGGCCGGCGACATGCCCGACGTGCGGGCTCGCATCCTCAATGTCGCGGACGAGGTTGAGCATGTGGCGGTTTCGCCGACCGGCCTTCGCGCCGCCGTGGAGGCGCACGGCGATATTCTGACCGTTCCCGCGCGGCGCGACGCGGGCGGCGCGATCCGCAACTTGACGGCCACCCCCGGTGTGATGGAGCGCGAGCCGGCGTGGAGTCCCGACGGCCAGTCCGTGGCCTATTTCTCCGATGAATCTGGTCTCTACGCCCTGCATGTCGCCGCCCAGACCGGTCCAGGCGGCGCCGCGCCGACGGCGGTGCGAAAGTATAAGCTGGCGCCCGAGGCCGCCTATTATTTTGAGCCGGTCTGGTCGCCGGATTCCAAGAAGATCGCCTTTCACGACAATCGCTTGCACGTCTACGTATTGGACCTGGCGACCGGCGAGTTGATCACGGTGGGACCGGCCGATGTATTCGGTGGTTTCGCCGAGGAAGCCCATGCCATGGCATGGTCGCCAGACTCGCGGTGGCTTGTCTATCCGCACGCGACGGCCAACCACATGCATGTGCTTATGCTTTATCGGTTGGGCACTGGAGTCTTGACCCAGCTGACGGACGCGATGGCCGAGTCCCAGGATCCGGCTTTTGACCGCAACGGCAAGTATCTCTATTTCCGGACCAGCAACAACGCGGGAGCCACCCTCTACGGTCTCGACATGACCGCTGACCTCTATCAGCCGACAAGCTCGATCTACGCCTTGGCGCTGTCCCGAGCCACAACGGCGCCCACCGCGCCAGAGGCCGACGACGAAAAAACCCCGGCTGAGGCCCTGACCAAGGCCAAGGAAGCGGCCGACGCCACTCCCGCGGGCCAAGCCGGCGAAGCCAAGGCCGAGTCCAAGGCTCACCCGAAAGCTGCGCCACCGCCCTCGGTTACGTCACCCACCGCGATCGACCTTGGCGGCCTGTCCGTCGAAGCGATCGCTACCCGCATTACACCCCTGCCGCTTCCGCCGAGGGGCTACGGCAATCTGCAGGCCGGTAAGGCCGGAACGCTATATTTTCTGACGGCGGATGCAGGGCAGGGGGCGTCGGGCCAAGGCATGCCTTTTGGGACGCTGAGCCGTTGGAGCCTCGAGGACCGAAAAGCCGAGGTTCTAGCCAATCACGTCCAGAGCTATCAGCTGACGGCGGATGGTCAGAAGATACTTTTGGCCCTGGCCGCGCCCCATGCCGACGCCGCCCCTCCGGGCGGGCCGCCCGCCAAGCCCAGCTACAGCATTGTACCAGCCGACAAGCCGATCAAGCCGGAGGACGCCGCGGGAAATCTGGCCCTCGACGGCCTTGAGGTGCGGGTCGATCCGGCCGCGGAGTGGGCGCAGATGTACCACGAGGTCTGGCGCATCGAGCGGGCCTATTTCTACGATCCAAGTTTCCACGGCGTGGATACGGTGGCCGAGGAGCGCCGTCTGCTGCCCTTTGCGGCGGCGGTTCGGGCGCGCTCGGACCTGAACTATGTGTTCCAGGAGATGCTGACCGGCTTTTCGGTCGGCCATTTACGTGGCTTCGGCGGCGCCATTCCCGCAGCGCGCAAGGTGCCTGGTGGGCTGCTGGGCGCCGACTATGTGATCAGGAACCGACGCTGGTGCCTGGCCAAGATCTATACCGGTGGGAGCTGGTCGCCGGACGCCAAGGCGCCTCTGGCTCAGCCAGGACTGAACGTCGCCCAGGGCGATTGCATCGTGGCGATCAATGGCGAAGCCGTATCGGCCGATACGGATATCCAGCGTCCGCTGGAGGGGACGGCCGGTCACGCGGTGAGCCTGACATTCGCTCCCGCCGCAGGTGGCCCGGCGCGCGATATTACCGTGGTTCCGATCGCCAGCGAGGCGCGACTGCGCAACCTGGACTGGATCGAGGGCAACCGGCGCAAAGTGGCGGAGTTGTCCGGCGGCAAGCTCGCCTATGTCTATCTGCCCGACACAGCCGAGGGCGGCTTCACCAATTTCAACCGCTACTACTTCGCCCAGACCGACAAGCAAGGCGCGATCATCGACGAGCGTTTCAACGCCGGCGGCCAGGTGGCCGACTATATTATTGAGGTCCTGGGCCGGAAGATCGAGAGCTATTGGCAACCCCGTTACGGGGCGGTCGAACACTCTCCGGCCGCCGGCATCTATGGACCCAAGGTGATGATCGCCAATGAGGTCAGCGGCTCGGGCGGCGACGCAATGCCCTGGCTGTTTCGCTACAACAAGCTAGGGCCGCTGGTGGGTAAGCGTACCTGGGGCGGCCTCGTGGGGATCGGGGATATCCCA
>JAYTXV010000101.1:0-8987 GCA_043742805.1 Caulobacteraceae bacterium
CGGCCTGTGCATCGACGTCAAGGGCCGCGACCTTATGCAGGGCGTGCCGCGCGAGGTGCGGATCAACGAGAAACAAGCCGCCGACGCGGTCGCCGAACCAGTGTCGCAGATCATCGAGGCGGTGAAGGTGGCGCTTGAGGCCACCCCGCCCGAACTGGCGGCCGATATTGCCGACAAGGGCATCATGCTGACCGGCGGCGGCGCGCTGCTGCGCGGCCTGGACATGGAGATCCGCGACGCCACCGGCCTGCCCGTAACCGTGGCCGATGATCCACTGTCGTGTGTCGCCCTTGGCTGCGGCAAGGTGCTTGAGCATCCCAAGTGGATGAAGGGGCTGCTGGAATCGAGCCTCTTCTAGGCGGGGGCGCTCGTCGAGCGGGTCGGAACGAGTGGGAGGTTCGGATGTCCCTTAGGGACGGTCCACTCAGTGACATCAAGCCGCCTCCGGCCTGGCTGGCCGTCGCCGCCCTGCTTTTGGTAGCGATCCTGTCCATGGCTCTGTTCGCCGGCGGCCGCCATGGCGCCGCGGTCTCGTCGGCGCGTCGCGGGACCGACAGCGCCCTGGGCGCGGCCGGGGGCGTGCTGTCGACGCCGCTCCGCTGGATCAGCGACATGGGCGACGTGGGCCGCGACTATGTCCTGGCGGGAACCCAGAATCATCAACTGAGGCGGGAACTGGCCGCCGCTAAAGCCATGCGCGACCAGAACGAGGCGCTGCGCGAGGAGAACGCCCGCTATCGCGCCCTTCTGGGAGTCAATACCGATCCGCCGCTGCCACGGGTGTTCGCCCGCACGGTCCTGGACGCCCGGGGTCCGTTCGCCAATACCCGCATCGCCGACGCCGGCGCCGATCGGGGCGTGGTCGAGGGCAATCCGGCGATGAGCGAAAACGGCGTGGCCGGACGGGTGACCGGCGTGGCGGCCCGGGTGTCGCGGATCATGTTGCTTACCGATGTCGAGAGCCGCACGCCGGTGCTGATCGGGCGGACCAATGGCCGGGCCATACTGACCGGCGACGGCGGGCCAAATCCGAAACTGGCCTATCCGCGCACCCACGACCCGATCAGAGAGGGGGACCGCATCCTGACCTCCGGCGACGGCGGGGTATTGCCGCGCGGTCTGCCGGTCGGAGTGGCGATCAAGGGTTATGACGGCGGCTGGCGCGTGGCGCTGGATTCCGACGCCTCGCCGATCGATTTCGTGCAGATCCTGCTGTTCAAGGATTTCTCGCAACTGGTTCCGGCCGCGGCGCTGGCGCCGGCCGTGCTGCCGCCCACGGCCACCGGCGCGCCGGCCCAGGCGCCGGTGCTGGCTGCTGTCTCGCCGGCCAAGCCCGCGTCTCCGGCCAAACTCTCTAAGCCAGCGGGCAAGGCGCCCTGATGCCGTCTCGTCCGCATTCCCGCACGGTCCAGCCGCTCAACCCTATCAACTGGTTGCTCAGCCCGATGGCCCTATGCCTGGCCGCGTCCATGCTTCTGGCCCTGCCGATCAAGGTGTTCGGCCTGCAGCTTCCCGAGCCGGTATTCGCCATGGCCCCGGCCTTCGCCTGGGCTGTACTGCGACCCTCGGTGCTGCCGCCGCTGGCGCTGATGGTCCTAGGGTTGTTCCAGGACGGGCTCTGGGGCGGGCCGCCGGGCCTGTGGCCGCTTTGCCTGCTGCTGCTTTACGGCTTGGCCTTCTCGGTCCGGCGCGTGCTGGTCGGCGAGGATTTCTGGGCGCTGGGGGCCTGGTATGGGGCGATCAGCGCCGTCAGTTTCGCCGGCGGTCTTTTGCTCATGACTTTGCGGGCCGGAGAGGTTCCCGGCCTGCTGGGGCTTGGCTTGCAATTCGCCGCAACCCTGGTGCTGTTTCCTCTGTCGTGGTTGCTGATCGACCGCTTCGAGGACGCCGCGGGACGGTATCGCTGATGGATTCGGCGCTTTTTCTCGATGAGGTGAACGAGCGCCAGGGGCTGTTCCAGCGCCGGGCGTTCCTGTTCGGCGGCCTGGCCGGAGCCGGTCTGGTGGCGTTGGGCGGGCGGCTGATCCAGCTGCAGTTGATCGAGGCCGGCCGCTATCAGTTGCTGTCGGAGCATAACCAGTTCCAGTTCGTGCTGTCGCCGCCGCCCCGGGGCCTGATCCTCGATCGCAACGGCATCGTGCTGGCCTCCAACCGCCCGGACTTCCGGCTGCTGCTGGCCAAGGATGAGACCACCGACGTCGACGCCATCCTGGCCCGGCTGGCCCAGCTGGTGCCGCTGGACGACGCGCATCTGCGCCGGCTGAAGGAGGAGATCGAAGACGCGCCGCGAAAGGCGCCGGTGGCCATTGTCGAAGACATGAGCTGGGAGGAGTTCTCACGGGTCAATGTGCGGGCGCCCGAACTGCCCGGCGTCACCGCCGACATGGGCGAGGTCAGGGTCTATCCGTTCTCCGGCGCGTTCGCCCACGTGGTCGGCTATGTCGCCAAGGTCAGCGGCAAGGATGTCAGCAAAACCGGGCCTAATGCCGATCCTATTCTGCTTAATCCCGGCTTCCGGATCGGCAAGCAGGGCGTGGAAAAGGCTTTCGATCTCGATCTGCGGGGGAAGGCCGGCGCCAAGAAGGTCGAGGTCGACGTGAAGGGCAGGGTGGTCAGCCAGGACCCCCGCGGCGACATCCCGCCGACGCCCGGCGCGCCGATCCGGCTGACCCTCGACGCCGATATCCAGAACCGCGCGCTGGAGGTGTTCGGCGAGGACAGCGGCGCGGCGGTGATGATGGACTGCCGCAGCGGAGATGTGCTGTGCATGCTATCGGCGCCGAGCTTCGACGCCAATCAGTTCGTCAAGGGCTTGACCGGGCCGGAATATCGCGCCCTGGCCGGATATGATCGCAAACCGCTATTCAACAAGGCGCTGACCGCCAACTATCCGCCCGGCTCGACATTCAAGACCATGGTCGCCCTGGCGGCGCTGGAGCGGGGGTTCGATCCCGCCCGGGTGTATGTCTGCAACCGGGTGTGGAACTGGGGCGGGCGTCCCTGGCACTGCGACAAGGCGCATGGGGCGCTCGATCTGAGGGGCGCGATCGCCCATTCCTGCGACATCTATTTCTATCAGACCGCCCTGCTGGTCGGCCCGGATCACATCGCCGAAGTGGCGCGTAAGTTCGGCCTGGGCGAGATGCATGACATCGGCATCCCCGGCCAGAAACCCGGCCTGGTGCCTGACATCGCCTACAAACGCCGGGCTTTTCCCCGTGATCCGGTATGGCACGCCGGCGAAACGCCCAACCTCGGCATCGGCCAGGGTTATCTGAGCGTCAACGCTCTGCAGCTGTGCGTCATGGCGGCTCGTCTGGCCAATGGCGCCACCGCCCTGAAGCCCAGGCTGGTGCATGCCATTGGAGACGTAGTACAGCCATCGGGCGTCGAAGCTCCGGTTTTGCCCTATGCGCGGGAGCACATCGATTTCATCCGCTCCGCCATGGGCGCGGTGGTTGAGTTCGGCACGGCGTCGCAATATGCGCAACTGAACCTGGGTCCGATCAAGATGGCGGGCAAGACCGGCACAGCCCAGTCGCACAACTATACCGGGCTCACCCAAGGCGCGCACGGCGCGCACGGCGCGTGGGCGCTGCGCGACCACGCTTGGTTCATCGCCTTCGCCCCGGCCGATGCGCCGCGCTATGCGATGAGCGTGCTGGTTGAGCACGGTGGGTTCGGCGCCGAGGCGTCGGCCCCCAAGGCTGCCCAGATCATGCGGGTGGCCCTGCTCAAGGATCCCGAGATTCGCGCCCGCATCGAACAGCCTTCGCCGGCATGACCGTCAGCGCCATCAGCCGCCCCGGTGAGCGCGATCGCCTGATCGTCAAGCTGGGCCAGATCGACTGGACGCTGTGCCTGCTGCTGACCGCCATCACCGGTATCGGCGCGGTGATGCTGTATTCGATCGCCGGCGCGTCCTGGTCGCCCTGGGCCGCCCGGCACCTGATTCTCTATGGCGTTTGTTTCCTCGCCATGATCGCCCTGGCGACCGTGGACCTGCGGGTCTGGTTCGCCCTGGCCTATCCGATCTATGGCGTGGCCTTGCTGATGCTGCTGGCGGTGGCGGTGGTCGGGCATTCGACCATGGGCGCTCAGCGCTGGCTGGATATCGGCCCGATCCGCATCCAGCCCTCCGAGATCATCAAAGTCGGCTTGGTCCTCGCCCTAGCGCGGTTCTATCACGCCCTGCCGGCCGCCCGCGCCAGGTGGTCGTGGTGGCTGTTGATCCCCGCCGCCCTGATCGGCGCCCCGGCCGCGCTGGTGGCCCACCAGCCCGATTTGGGCACCGCCGTGCTGATCGCGGCCACCGGTGGCCTGTTGATGGTGCTGGCGGGGTTGAGCCTGCGGGTGGCCGGCGGCGCGCTGGCGTTCGTCGTCGTGGCGGTTCCGCTGGCGGCGAAATTCCTGCTCAAGCCCTATCAGAACGCCCGACTGTTCACATTCCTCAATCCCGAGGCCGATCGCTCCGGGGCCGGCTATCACATCATCCAATCGGAGATCGCGCTCGGCTCCGGCGGCCTGCTGGGCAAGGGGCTGGGCCTGGGCACTCAGAGCCAGCTGAATTTCCTGCCGGAAAAATCCACCGACTTCATCTTCTCGTCGATGGCCGAGGAGCTGGGGTTCCTGGGCTGCGCCACGGTGCTGTTGCTGTACGGCGCGGTGATCTTCGTCACCCTGCGCACCGCCACCATCGCCTACAGCCACTTCGGCCGGCTGGCGGCGTCGGGGGTCACCGTAACCTTTGCCCTGTGCGTGCTGATCAACGGCGCGATGGTGATGGGCCTGGCGCCGGTGGTTGGCGTGCCGATGCCGCTGCTGTCGTTTGGCGGCACGGTGATGATCACCATGATGGCGGGGTTCGCGCTGGTTCTGTCGGTCCGGGTGCACCGCTATTCCGAAGTGACGCGAGGCTAGGGTTCGGCCGCCGAAACCCGCTACGCCAGAGCCTGATCGGTGGCGCGGACCAGGGCGTCGACGATGCCGGGTTCAGTGGAGGCGTGGCCAGCGTCCCAGATGATGTCGAAGTGGGCCTCGGGCCAAGCGTGCTTCAACGTCCAGGCGCTCTCCAGCGGCGTCACCACGTCGAAGCGGCCCTGGACGATCCAGCCTGGAATGCCGCGGATCGCCGCGATATTCTTCAGCAACCAGCCGTCTTCGCCGAAAAAGCCTTTGTTGGTGAAGAAGTGGCACTCGATCCGCGCGAAGGCGATGGCAAAGTCGACCTCGCTGAACTTGGCCGGTCGGGCCTGGGGACCGCGCAGCGACAGGGTGTCACCCTCCCACTGGCTCCAGGCGGCGGCGGCCTGGGCCTGAACGCGGCGATCGGGATTTATCAGGCGGCGATGGTAGGCGGCCATCAGGTCGTGGCGTTCGTCGGCGGGAATGGGGGCCAGGAACCGCGCCCAGGCGTCCGGAAACATCATCGAGGCCCCGTTCTGGTAGAACCAGTCCAGCTCCCGCTGGGTCAGCAGGAATACCCCGCGCAGAATCAGGCCGCTGACCCGCTCGGGGTGCCGGATGGCGTAGGCCAACGCCAGGGTCGAGCCCCAGGAGCCGCCGAACACCACCCATTTTTCGATGCCCAGATGCCGGCGCAGCCGCTCGATGTCCTCGACCAGATCCCAGGTGGTGTTGTTGTCAAGCGAAGCATTGGGACGACTGCGGCCGCAGCCACGCTGGTCGAACAGGGCCACCCGCCAGCGGGCCGGATCGAAGAAACGCCGCATAGTGGGGTTGATCGCCCCGCCTGGCCCGCCATGCAGAACCACGACGGGCTTGCCGTCCTTGGAGCCGCACTCCTCATAGTAAAGCTCGTGCGCGCTGCCGGTGGACAGCCAGCCGGTCGCGAACGGTTCGGTCTCCACATAAAGGCCACGCCGCCCGCCGGCGGACATCGGCGTGGTGGTGCTCAAGGCTGGGTTGCGGTCCATATCGGGTTCTACTTCGGAAAGTGGCTGTCCATCCAGTCCAGTATTACCGTGTTAACCGCGACGGGCTTTTCCTGTTGCGTCCAGTGACCGCTGCCCATGATCAGGGCGCGTTCCAGATTGGGCACATAGGCCTCCATGCCGTCGGCCGCCGATGGCGGCAGCACCGCGTCCTTCTCGGCCATGACCATCAGCGAGGGCGCGGACACGTGGTCGACGATCGCCGCCGAGCGCTGCCAGTTGCGGGTGAAGTTGCGATACCAGTTGATGCCGCCGGTGAAACCGGTACGCTCAAAGCTTTCGACGAAAAACGCCATCTCGTCTGGGGTCAGGAAGGTTTCGCGGGGATCGGAGGGGGCGTCCC
Organism: Caulobacteraceae bacterium; assembly: GCA_043742805.1. Classification (GTDB taxonomy): domain Bacteria; phylum Pseudomonadota; class Alphaproteobacteria; order Caulobacterales; family Caulobacteraceae; genus Acaudatibacter. The sequence goes on from JAYTXV010000101.1 coordinate 6,298, forward strand.
AGGCCTGCAGCGCCTGCAGCAGGGCGAAGGTGTTTTGCGGGGCCGCTTCGCCGGTTTCGTCGGGGGCGCCGCCGACCAGGCCGCCGCTGGCCGGGGGCGCGTCGGCCGGGGGCCGGCGCATGAAAAAGTTCATGGCCTTGGCCACGTCACCGGCCAGGATCGCGTCGGCCTCGCCCGGCTTCTGGAAATTGACGATATACATGTCCTCGCCGAAACGCTTGCGCATGATGGCGATGGGGTCGGCCGGGGGCCGGGGCATAAAGGGTGTATTGACTCCGATCACGCCCGCGACCCGGTTCGGATAGCGCAGAGGCGCCTGCCAGACGACGATGCCGCCCCAATCGTGGCCGCAGAACACCGCCTTCTCCACGCCCAAATGATCCATCAACCCGATCAGGTCGCCGGTCAGGGCCTCGATGTCATAGGCTTCCACCGCTTCGGGCCGGCTGGTCAGGCCATAGCCGCGCTGGTCCGGCGCGATCGCCCAGCGGCCAGCCGCCTCGAACGCTTTGAGCTGATGGCGCCAGGAAAAGGCCAGCTCGGGAAATCCGTGACAGAAGATCACCGGCACGCCCTCGCGCGGGCCGACTTCATAATAGGCCAGCCGCGCCCCATTGGTTTCGGCATAGGCGACTGGGGGCATCAAGGAATTAGACATCAGATCTCCCGTTCAGAAACCAGATTGACGGCCAACGCCGCGCCCGGCAAGGCCCGCCCGCCACGCGAAGATCACCCAGCCGGCCAGGAACATCAGTCCGCCCAATGGCGTCACGGCGCCCGTCCAGCGCGGCGCGCCCAGGGCCAGGGCGTAGAGTGAGCCGCTGAACAGCGCCGATCCTGCCAGGAACAGGGCGGGGGGCCATGACGCTCCGGCCCCCTGCGATGGGACCAGAGCCGCCCAGGCGAGTGTGGCCAGGGCATGGATGGCCTCGTACTGGGCTCCCGTCCGCAACAGCTCCTTGGCGGCCGGGTCGGCTATCCCATGGGCGGCAAACGCCCCCACGGCGACGGAGACGAACCCTGAGATCGCCGCCAATCGAACCCACAACGGTCGATCCCAAACCATGCTTGACCCATCGCCACCATTGCCACGCCCACGGCTTGGACCCTAGTCTTGCCCGACGGAAGAGGAAACCGCCGCGCGGCCCCCCCGGCAACCGGTCGACGACTGATGAGCATTTTAGCAGAATAGGGCTCGCTTTCGATGGTTGATCTGTGATCGTCGTTTACAAGGCGCTTGACGGCGCTGCGGGGCATGGGTCACGCCTCCCCACAACGGCGATTAAAAAAGGTGGCGCTCCCAATGGCTAAGGATTTGTTCTCCCTGGCGGGGCGCGTGGCCCTGATCACCGGGGGATCGCGGGGGATCGGCCGAATGATTGCCGAGGGTTTTCTCGTCCAGGGCGCCAAGGTCTACATATCCTCGCGCAAGCCCCAGGCCTGTGACCAGGCGGCCGAAGAGCTGTCTCGCGAGGGCGGTCAGTGCCTGTCCCTGCCGCAGGATGTATCGACAGTCGAAGGCTGCAAGGCGCTGGCGGCGCGTTTGACCGCCCTGGAGCCCAAACTCGACATCCTGGTCAACAACGCCGGGGCTGCCTGGGGCGCGCCGTTCGAGGACTTTCCGGAGAGCGGATGGGACAAGGTGATGAACCTCAATCTCAAGTCGCCGTTCTTCCTGACCCAGGCCCTGCACGGCGCCCTGGCCGCCAGCGGGGCGGCCGGCGCGCCAGCCAAGGTGATCAACATCGCCTCGATCGACGGCATCCGGCTGAACCCCCAGGAGACCTATTCTTATCACGCCTCCAAGTCGGGATTGATCTACCTGACCCGCCGGATGGCGGCGCGGCTGATCCGCGACAATATCGTGGTCAGCGCCATCGCACCCGGCGCCTTCGCCTCCGAGATGAACCGGGATGCCCGCGATCGGGCCGACGAGGTGGCCCGCCGCATCCCCAGCCGGCGTATCGGCGTCGATGCGGACATGGCCGGCGCGGCGATCTATCTCGCCTCCCGGGCGGGCGACTATGTGGTCGGCGAAACGATCGCAGTGGATGGCGGGGTGGCCCTGGCCGATTCCGACGGCGGCGTTTAGGCGGTGACGGTTCCGCGCTCATGAGCAGCCTTGATGCTTCGGATCCGACACCGCCCCGGCGTCGCGTTCTCGCCCGGTGGCGCTGGCCGCTGCTACTGGGCATGCCGATTCTCATTCTGCTGGTCATCGGCTACTTGGTGGTGACGGGCGGCAGGACCGAGTCCACCGACGACGCTTATATCCAGGCCGCCAAGGCGCCGATCAGCACCTCCATCGCGGGGCGGGTGATCGAGGTGGACGTGACCGACAACCAGCAGGTGAAGGCCGGCCAGGTGTTGTTCAAGCTCGATCCCGTCGACCAGATCACCGCTGCGCACCGCGCCGACGCCGCCCTGGCCGCGGCCCGGCTGCAGGTGGTTTCCCTGCGTTCAGCCGTGGACCAGCAAAAGCTGCTGCTGGGCTCGGCGCTGCAGACCCGCGACTTCGCAGTGCGCGAGGCGGATCGCCAGACCGCCCTGGTCGAGGCGGGCGTGTCGTCTCGCCAGCAGGCCTCCGAAGCCCACCATACCGCCGACCTGGCCGCGGCCCAGGTGGCGGTGACACGCCAGCAGAGCGAGGCTGCCCTGGCCAACCTGGGCGGCGCCGACAAATCCGCCGA